>JAYVST010000630.1:0-13078 GCA_043775255.1 Burkholderiales bacterium | reverse complement strand
TAGAGTGTTGAGGACGTATGGTCATGCCGGCACAAAGCCGAAAGTTAATCCAAAGCTAGTGTATCTCGCGCTAAGCAAATGATCAATCAAGGATTTTTTAGAGATTGTTGCGGCGCGGACTGCCCATCAGCATCCCCTCCCGAAGGCGCAGCGCGCGGTGGTTTCGAGGGTGTGTCGAACTCAGCGCCACAACGGGCCAGGACTTTCCGAACCGGCCGAAATAGTTCGCCAAGCCGCAAACAGGCAGCACACCGATGATTACAATGTCTGACCGCGGTTCAACTAGCCAGCAAACGCGAATTCTGGATCGGGCGCCGCAAAACTGCTCGAGGTGCCACCTGAAATGCAGTGATGATGCCCTTTGGAACGACTTCGAGCTTATCTTGAGCTGCCCTAGATTTCATTCGCGCAGCCGGAATCGTGTCGTCGTTGCAGTCAGGCGCAAGCAGCGATCGGGGGTGGCCGGGCAGTTTCGTTATAGCCGCAAGACTGCCCGTGTCGCTGTCTTGCGGCCAACAAGTCCGGCTTGCCGCCGGGACCTCCGCAGCGGCGAGACAATTCCCGATCCCGCTGCCGGGAATGCCGGTTGTCGCCTGTGAGCACTGCCCCTGCAAAGGTGGGCCGTTGATGCGCATTCTCGCCTTGCCCATTGCCACACTATGTGTGCTGCTGACGGCCCTGTTGGCCGCCCGATATGAGCCAGGCGTCTTGCTCGCGGCAGGGTGTTGCGTGCTCTACGCCGTCGTACTTTCCGTACGCCCGCATGCCTGGCTAATCGCCATTCCTGCGCTTGTTCCCATACTCGACCTGCGTCCGTTCACAGGCTGGAGCTTCTTCGGAGAACTCGATCTTGTCGTCCTCGTGACCATCGTCATGGGCTATGGACGTATCGCTGTCATGCCGGGAAGTTCGGAATCGCTTCCCGGCCACGCGCACCGCCGGGCATGGACGGCGGTGGGGCTTCTACTGACCTCATGTTTCATCAGCCTTGCGATCGGGCTGTTGCCGATCAAGACGATCGACGTCAATTCGTTCACCAACTACTACAGCAACTTCAACGCGGTCCGCCTGCTCAAGGGCCCGCTCTTCGCCTCTGCCCTCCTGCCGCTGTGGTTTCGCGCCGCCGCGGCGGATGCGGGGTACAGTCGGCGGCTGCTAGCGCATGGCATGCTAGCCGGCCTGACAGGCGCTTGCCTGTCCGTGTTGTGGGAACGGGCGGCGTTTCCTGGCCTGATGGACTTCGCCAGCGACTATCGTGTCACTGGCCTGTTTTCCGGCAGCCACGTGGGCGGCGCCTCGCTCGACGGTTACCTGATGCTTGCGCTGCCGTTTTGCGTCTTCTGCGTACTGGGCCACATGCGGGTGTGGCTGCGGCTCGCGGCGGTTGCGCTGTTCGCGGCATGCCTGTACGCGGTCCTGGTGACGTTCACGCGCACGACTTACGTTGCGGCCGCCATCATGCTGCCGATGGCCATCTTGCTGGCGCTGCCCCGAAGAAACGCGGCTGAACCGGCCCTCGCCGCCGCCTGGAAAATCGTGACGCTCGTAGGTGTGTTGGCCTGGATGCTGACCTACGTATTCTCGACCAGCGGCTACCGTGGTCTGGCGGCGGCGTTGGGCGTTGTTTCGGCAGCTTATTTTCTGGCGGGCCGCGGTCCCCGGCTGCGATTGAATACCGTGGGGTGGATCTCGAGCGCACTGCTTTGCGCGCTCCCTCTGGCAGCGCTGGCCATACCTCAGGCCGTCTACGGCACCTACGCGCTACTTGCATGCGCCTTTGCCTACATGGCGTGGAAAGACGGCCCGGCGGTGGACTACGCGAAGGCGATGACCTGCGTTCTCGCCGGGCTCACTTGCAACTCGCTGGCCATCGCCTGGTTCTGGGCCGGACCATCCGCGCTGCCGGCCATGGCCTTGGCGACAGGCACGATCTTCGCTTCAGCTTGGTTGAACTGCCGGCAAACGGCCAAGTTGTGGCGTGCCTCGCGCGAAATATTTCCGACTTTCATCGCCGTCGTGCTCGCGGCAGGCATCGTCATCCCCGTCTTGTGCAATTACTATATCGCCGCGCGCTTCGCGGACGTGGAGCGGGACATGGAGACCCGGTCCCGGCACTGGCACAACGTCTTCTCGATGATCGACGACACTGCGTCAACGTGGCTGTTCGGCATGGGATTGGGCCGTTTCCCGGAGACGTACTACTGGCGCAACTCCGAAGGCGAGTTCCCCGGCTCATATCGCTTTGTGCGGCACGAAGATACGGCATTCCTGCGCCTGGCGGGCCCGAAGTACCCAATCGGCTACGGCGATTCGCTGCGCTTCGCCCAAAGCCTGCAGGCGCATCCTGAAACCTACCGCCTGAAGTTAACCGCACGGGCAGGAACCCCGAATGCGACTCTCGATGTCGCAGTTTGCGAAAAACATCTCATCTATCCCGGGCAATGCGTGACCCGGTCGATCGCAGTTCCAAACGGCGACTTCGGCTGGAAGGAATATGAAGTCACGCTCGAGGCAGGCGAACTCGCGCATGCCGGCTTTACCATCCCGCGCCCGCGCTTTCTTACCTTCGGCACTCAAACACAGGGGGCGCAGATCGATGTCCGCGGCGTCGCATTGCGCGATCGTCTAGGCGTTGATATGCTCGACAACGGTTCTTTTTCGCACGGCATGCGCTCCTGGTTCTTCACCAGCGATCGATACCACCTGCCCTATCACGCGAAGAACTTGTTCCTGCACGTCTTGTTCGAACAGGGCATCGTCGGCATCGCGTGGCTCACGGTTGCCCTTTTGTGGGCGTTCGGGCGCGCCACGACCTCCCTCAGGCGCGATGCGCTGGCCCCGGTGCTGGGCTGCTCCCTTGCCGGCTTTGTGGTCACCGGGATGTTCGACAGCCTGATAGATGATCCGCAAGTCGCACTTCTTTTCTACTTCCTGCTGCTGATTTGCCTCACCTTGCCCCGTCAAGCGGAGACAGGCGCAAGCTTCGCCGGAGCGCAGTCGCCGCACACTGCAAGACCCGAGCGCGGTGAATCCGGCGCTGCAAGCGCGCATCTCCATCCGGCGCGCCATCGCTTTGCCAGGACCCTCATCACGGCGATCGTAATTCCCTTCGGCCTCATCGGCTTGTTGGCATGGGCCTTTTATTTCGGCCTGGAGCGGACACCGGGCGAATTGTTGCGGTTTTCGGAGGTCGCGGTCGCAGACAGTCCACGTGCCGCCGCTGCGCTCGCCCCGATCGCGCGCAACGTGCGGGAACGCTTCGAACGACCTGTCCCGCCCGGGCCGCTGCCGACCTTCGGCAAGGGTGCTGGCTACCAGTACTCGGCATCTGAATCCACAGCCGCCGCGCAACCAAAAGCGTCCAAGGTCCTGGTCCGTTCTGTGGACGAACTCAAAAGAGAGGTCGAGCGGGCAGTCCCTGGCGGGACGATCGAACTGCTGCCGGGGAAATACAACATCAGGGAAACCATTCAGACCAGCGCTGGGGGAACGGTGGGGTCGCCGATCGTCGTGCGCGCCGCCGCTCTCGGCTCGGTGATCATCGAGAGCGCTACCGTGGAAACGTTCAAGGTGATGCATCCGTATTGGATCTTCGAGAACTTGACTGTGGTCGGGGTCTGCCCTCAGGATAACGACTGCGAGCACGCCTTTCACATCGCGGGCCCGGCCGTGGAGGTCATTCTGCGCAATAACCGCCTGAGCGAGTTCAATGCGGCGGTGAAGATCAACGGTGAAGACGGCCGGTGGCCGGACAACGGGATGATATCCCGCAACACGCTCGACAACTCGCATCCCCGCGCCACGTCTCGACCGGTGGCCATGGTCGACCTGGTCGGTGCGAACGGATGGAGCCTGGTAGACAACCACGTCAGCGGTTTCGTCAAGTCTGGCGGGGACCGAATCTCGTACGGCGTTTTCATGAAAGGCGCGGGCAAGTCCGGACGCATCGAGCGGAACCTGTTGGTATGCACGCCGAAGGACATTTCCCAGGCCGGCGTTCGCGTCGGCATATCCTTTGGTGGAGGCGGCTCGGACCCGGCATTTTGCCGCGATCGCGCTTGCCTGTCAGAGTATGTCGAAGGCGTGGTGGCGAACAATATCGTGGCGCATTGCAATGATTTTGGCATCGACGTCAACGCATCGCGCGATATCGTGATCGCCCACAACACTCTCATCAATACTGCGGGAATCGATGTGCGCGGTGCGTCGACGGCGGTCAGCATCTACGCGAACGTGCTCGAAGGGCAAATCCGTGCGAGATCCGGGTCCAAGGCAGACGCCGGGGCAAACGTGATCGCCGCGATGGGGGGGTACTTCACCAATCCCGATCTGCTGGATCTGACGCGCAACTCCGGCACCCGCAACGTGGCAACGTCACCGCTTGTGGAACGCGACTTTTGTAGCGACCCGCGCGCGAAGACATCGCCCGCCGGCGCGCTCGGGTTGCGATCGAACTGCGCCGCGATGAAACAACAATAGCGCGCCGCCTGCTGGAGCCGCTTCACCGCCGCTCGCCGACACTTTGCATGGCGCCAGGGTTGAGCCGACCGCGCGTCGGACGCACTTGCAGTGGATGCATGTATTCGAAGCGGGGCGTCAGGTCGACACCATTTACGTGCCCTGGGTCAACCGTCCGGCCGATCAAGGCGGAATCCGATGCGAGGCGAAAATCCTCGCTCCGGGCCGACGCCAAATCAGTCGAGCCCGCACGATGGTTCTCCTGGTACGCGTCGCCGGCAACTGTTTCGAACCTCCCCGGGCCGACCAGAAGGTTGTTGAAGGCGACGATGCCGCGGTCGCCGGCCTTGACCGCCAGGAAATCACCGCCTTGGGCCCGGTCATTGATGAGTGTGTTGTTGACCAGATGAAGTCCGTTGCGGGGGTGGGCGTACCCCTCCGCGCCGAATGAAACAATCGCCGGATTCTCCGTGCGCTCGCCCTGCTGGATGATGTTTCCGATCACATATGCCATGCCCCCGTTCGGAAACTCCAGTTCGTAACTGGCCGTTCCGCCGGCTTCATCGGTGAGCCTGCAGTAAAACACCCGGCTTTCCGCGGCGCGGCTCTTGAGCAAATGGCCGATATGGGCATGGTGGAAGTAGCATCCGACGGCGCGAAAACTTCCAAGGCGTCCGACATAGAGGTTGTGACTGTGCCGTCCCGGTGTTCCGTTGAAACCGAATTCGCAAAAAGACAAGTCGAGAACGGCCCAATTGTCATTTGACGTAAGTATCCCCATCTCATTGCCGGTGAATGAACAATGCCGGGCCACCAGATGGCCACGCTCGAACCGGATGCCGGCGCCGTTTCCGCCGGAGGCGCGGGCGCCGGAAAATTCGATGTTCTCGATTGTCATCAAGCCGCCGCGCACTACCCAGATGGCCTTGTCTTCCGCCACCCTACCGGCCACGCGAATCCGCACGCGGCCGCCGACGGCTTTGACGAAAATACGATCCTGCGACCAGACCGCGACGTCGGACTCATACAAACCGGCGTCGATCTCGACGACATCGCCGTCTTGCGCACGCGCCGCCGCCTCCGCTACGGTTCGAATGGCCCGGTTCGGCCCGACTCTGAGGACGGGCCGGGCGGACGCGCCTCCAGCCGCGCTGTCATCGGACGGGGTGCCCGGCGCGCGCAGCGGTGCGATCGCGCCCAGCGCCGTACCGAACACCATTTCTCGGCGTTTGATCAGACAGCCGATGCCTGTCATTCTTCAGTCAATGCCATTTTCGAACAACTCCTGGTTCGTTTTGGCGATCCCGCAAACTGCCACCCGCAGCTTGGGAGTGCCGCGTCCGCCGTCCGCGCGGGCCGTCTCGACATGCATCGCCAGTTTCAATCCTGTGCCGTACCGGACGCCCTCATGCTGGCACTCGGGTCGTTTCATGGAACGGCCTACGGTGCGGGGAAATCCGTGCCGCATCCGCCGCGGCGCGGGATTGTCTTGTTCGGCCAAGTCAATCACCCGAGCTTGACCACGCTGCGAAGGCACCTGGGTCGATGTCCGCCGTAGAATCCCTACCTCCTCGCGGTCCTCATACCCGATCATCCGTTGGAAGCCTTGGCAATGTCCTCAGTTTATATGATGGTCCCGCACAATCCCGCCGCCGCGACGGCGGCGGTCGAGCACGACATCGGTCGATTTTGCGCGTTCAAGTCGCTGCCCCAGGCAGATGCGGTTCGCTCGTCCTGGGCCATTGGGGTGCTTTTGGGCACCGTGCGGAACCCGACACCCTCGATCGGACGCGACGATTCCGGCAATTGGCTATGCAGTTCCGGTACCTGGATCCATCGCGAGGGTATCGCCTCGGACGATCCTGCAGGCCTTCTGGGCCGGTATCTCGCCATTGGCGCCGAAAGGCTCGCCCTGGAGTTGGAGGGCGCTTTCGTCATACTGATCGGCGACGCTCGCGACAAGTCCGTAAATGCCATAACGGATATTTGCGGCAGCCTGCACCTCTACTGCCGCAAGTCCGATGAAGGAATTGCCCTTTGCACCTCCTCGGCCGCACTTTCGCAAGACGCTCGCCTCGACATGGTCGGCACGCACGAATTCATCGCCACCGGCATAGTCTACGAAAACCGCTCGCTATGGCAGGGAGTAAACAAGCTTCCTCCCGCCAGCGTGGTAAAGATCGACCAGGCGGGCATGCATGCGCGGACATATTGGCGCATAGGCGACCTTTCATTCGAAAGCCTGTCGCTCGAAGTGGCGGTTGACCAGGTTTACGCGCAACTCGTCGCCGCCTTGCAACGAACGTCTCGCAACTTCAGCCCACTGGTCGCCGACCTCACCGGCGGGTATGATTCACGCATGCTGCTGTGCGGACTGCTCGGCAGCGGCGTCGATTTCGAAAGCACGGTTTCCGGTCCCGAGTCGAGCGCAGATGTGCGTACGGCAAACGAAATCGCAAGGCATCTACACCGGCCGTTGCATCACAGCGTGCTAGCCTCGGTGTTGCACGGCGCGCAGCTGCTGCAATCGATTCGCCTTTGCGATGGCGAGTACAACGCCTTTGATTTCGCCCGAATCTTGGCCATCCACCAACCTGCGTCGACCCGATTTGCGATCAGCCTCAATGGCTCCTTCGGAGAAATAGCCCGCGGTTACTGGTGGGAGTTGCTATGGCCCGCGCTAGGTGCGCCAAGACCGGTTGACACGACGAAGCTCTCGGCGCGGCGCTTCGCCGCGGCGCCCTACGACCAACTGGTATTCGCTGCCGGTGCGCGCCTGAACCTCGGAGAACACATGCGCGACGTTGCAAATCGCGCCTTGTCCGGGTTGGAGCACTTGCCCAACAGCTCGCAGATGGATGCGCTCTATTTCACCCTGCGAATGCAGCGCTGGCAAGGCAGGATCGCCAGCACCACCAATCAGATCTGGCCCGCCATTTCACCAATCGCATACCCAGCCGTACTCGAGCCGATTCTTTCGGCCAAGTCAAGCGCACGCTTCCGTAGCTTGCTGGCGCGCCGAATGTTCGCCAAATACCAACCTGTACTCGCCGAGATTCCGCTGGAACACGGCTATCCTCCGGCCCCGTTCAGCCTGGGCAACGCGCATCGCTTCTGGCCCATCCTGTCCCACTACGGCGCTCGCATCAGTGACAAGATCAGCACAAGAATGATGCCATCGGGCGTCCCCGCGCAAGCACCCCAGTCGCCGCGCGAGCGATTCCCGCACGTTTTTTCAAACTCGGCGCTCGCAACCTGGCTTGCAAAACCTCTACTGCTGAAAAGCGGTCATTTTGAGCCCGAAACGACACTCGCCTTCCTCAATCCCGACCAGCCGCTCCCCGGCGGCCGCCTCGAGCAGTGGCAACGCATGTGCACCGTCGAGTGGACTCTGAGACTGCTGCAGGGGAATGCATCGGCAGCGTAAGCGGTCCGGTCAGGTCAAACGCCGAATGGGAAGGCGGGCAGGCGCTTCAAAAGACGCTTGCCGGTTGAACCGCCACGCAGGCCGGAAATCGAAAAGCGCATCCCACGCCATTACTGTACTTTTGGGCGAGCCGGGTCCGCTCCCGTGGCAGATTTGGATTCGTCCGACCCAGCGGCGTCTCCCTCAGTTCTTGCGCCCTCTCGCGCCACAGCTGGCACCGACGGCGCATCGCGCCATTTGCCCGCTTTCTGCAACTTGTTCTTCAGCCCCGGCAAGTCAAACCCCAACTCGTACGCGCGATGTGCCGAGCGCAGCGATTTGTCGTAATTTTTTGAGTCGAAATACGCCAAACCGAGGTTATAGAAGAAATTGCCGCTTTCGAACCCCGATTCCTCGGCGATTTCCAGTTGCTTCAGCCCATCCGAGGCCTTGCCATGCTTGCTGAGGAAATTCGCGTATATCAGTCTGACCATACCATCCTTGGGACGGAAGCGGATCGCTCGGTCAAAATAGCACTCCACCGAATAACTCGCACCTGAAGGCCGATTCGACTGTTCCTTCTCGCCGAGTTTGGACATCGCAACGAGGGCGCGCGGGTGATTGGGGACGGCGCGCAGCGTGTAGTCGATATCGCCCCCGAGTGAGCCACTCTTGCCGCGACGGAGCGTCTCGACGTCAGCCGTGAAATGGAACGTTTCGACAGGCTCGATCATACCTCTGTCAGTCCAGTAGTCAAACGGGCCATAGGCATTGGCGATCGGGCCGCACTGATTCTGGGCCGCCAATGGCGCGGTGACCAGGAAAAACATCGTTCCCAGACAAGCAATCAATGATAAATGCATATCTTGCTCCAAAAAAATGGATGCATGCAGGAGTGATGCCCCGGCCCCGCCGTACCGGCGCCGCAAAATCCGGATGGCAATCAAAACATTTGCCGGAAACACGCCAAGGTTTACAACAAACTCGAAATAAGTATACCGATCTTGGTAGCGCTCACGTGACCCGAGCCTGGGCGTGGCGCATGGAAGCCGCGTGCCGGTCGCCTGTTGAAATCGCAACCACTGTTCGACCCGGAGGCAAACAGCGCTCGGACATGGGGCACGGCCCAGTGATATCGGCGTTGCCGGCAGCGCCGACCACAGTCAGGCCGACGCATGCCAGAGCGCCGCGCGGCTCAGTCCTTTCCAATTCAGGTATGAGCCTGGAGCGGTGGTAGGACGGCGGCGTTGAGAGTGTGTCGATCGGTTGTTAAAGGAACCAGTGTAGACGGGTTGGTTTTTTTTGGTTTTGGGGTGGCGTTTTGCGATTTTTTTGGGATCGGCGGCCTGATTGTGTTGGGTACCAGACAAAATGTCTGTAGGATTTAGATTAATCGCGCGGGGGGCAACCATCATGACCAGCAACAAGATTGTTCTTGAAAACCAAAGAACGGACGGCGTCACCCCAAAAAGTGTTTGGGATGCGCCTATAAGCAAAGACGGCACGGGCCGGACGCAGATCGAGGGCTTTGCGACCGATATCAGCGTCGACCATGGCAGCCTGGTCTCATTCAAGATCAATGTCAACATGTCTCCCGGGGGGAGTGTCCCCTACACGGTAGAGATCTATCGATTGGGTTACTACGGCGGCGCAGGCGCCCGTCTCGTCGACACAATCCAAGTCGCGAACGGCACCGCGCAACCGCAGGCCATCAGCGGGGTCGGGAAGCCCGGACTCGTCGATGCAGGAAACTGGGCTGTTTCCGCAACGTGGAACACCCCGGCCGATGCCGTCTCGGGTGTTTACCTGGCGAAACTCGTACGAGCCGATGGTGCGACAAACCAGATTCCGTTCATCGTCAGGGACGATCACGCCCAGGTAAAGAGCGACATCGTCTTCCAGACATCGGACACCACATGGCAGGCATACAACGGCTGGGGCGGCAACAACGGCCAGATCGGCGCGAACCTGTACGGCGGCAATACGGGCGTCTCGGCGCCGGGCCCCGGCAGCGGGCGGGCGTTCGCTGTGAGTTACGACCGCCCGATCCTGTCGCGCGACGGTGGCGGCGCCTATTCAGGTCCTCAGGACTACCTTTTCGGCACGGACTACGCTGCGCTCAGCTGGCTTGAGAAAAACGGCTACGACGTTTCCTATGTGTCCGGCGTCGACACCGATCGGCTTGGCGCCAACGCGCTCATCGGCCACAAGGCCTTCCTGTCGGTGGGCCACGACGAGTATTGGTCCGGCGGTCAACGCGCGAATGTGGAAGCGGCACGCGACGCCGGCGTCAATCTGGTGTTCTGGAGCGGCAACGAGGTCTACTGGAAGGTTCGCTACGAGGCCAGCAGCGCGACCACGGACGGCTCCCCCACGGCTTACCGCACGCTCGTCTGCTACAAGGAAACCTGGGCGACCGCGGCGTCCGGCGCCGTCATCGATCTCGATCCGACCAGCAATGAGTGGACCGGTACATGGCGCGATCCGCGCGGCAACCCGACCACCGCGTCCGGTGGCGGTCATCCCGAGAATGCGCTGTCCGGCACGATATACGTCGCCGACCAAACCGGCCAAAGTGCGCCGATCAGGGTATCCGCCGCTCAAGCGCAATTGCAGATCTGGCGCAATACGACGCATGCGACTGACGGAACGATCACCTTGCCGACCGGCATTCTCGGTTACGAATGGGACGTGTCTCCGGACACCGGCCTATACAGCGAATCCCGACCTGAAGGCTTGATCAAGCTGTCCGAGACGACCATCCAGTGGAACGAGATCCTCTCGGACTATGGCAATACCGTACTTCCCGGGACCGCCACACACAATCTCACGCTTTACCGGGACAACAGCGGGGCGCTCGTATTCGGCGCCGGCACCGTTTTCTGGGCCTGGGGACTGAGCAACCAGCACGATCAATCGCCGTATAGCGCGACCATCGCCGACCGGAACGTGCAGCAGCTATCGGCAAACGTACTCGCCGACATGGGGGTGTTTCCCGGGTCGTTGCAGGGCGATCTGATTCTGAGCTGGTCCGGCGACACGATTGCGCCGAAGACCACGCTGGGTATCGCCGGGGGCGGCACAAACGTCGACGAACGCCAGACCATCACGTTCACCGGCACCGCCATCGACGACAACAACACGCCGGGCACAACCGCCGACGACGGGCGCATCGCCGCCGTTGAAGTATCCACCGACGGCGGCGCCACTTGGCGCGTGGCAACGGGTACCACCAATTGGAGCTATGCCTGGCAAGCCAATGGCGTCGGCAACCATACGATACTGGCCCGTTCGATAGACGACAGCGTCAATCTGCTGTTCAACACCCAGCAACTGCCGTCGATCACAGTCACGGTTGCGGCCGCTCCGCCGATTGCAACATTTACGTTGTTTGACCAGACTAAAATTCCAACCGGGAATGTGTTGGGTGACACTCCCAACGGATACGAACTGGGCGTCAAATTCAAGTCGGATATCGCGGGGACGATCACCGCACTCGAGTATTACCGGACCGCACAGGACTCGGGCGACACGGACGTGCTTGCGGGCAACCTGTGGTCGTCTTCGGGTGTGCTGTTGGGCAGCGCGACGTTCACGTCGAACCCGGGCGAGACCGGATGGCGAAAGGCGGTGTTCACGTCCCCGGTCGCGATTCAGGCAAACACGACCTATGTGGCGTCGCACCACAATGACGATTTCTATATTTCATCGAACAACTATTTCGCGAGTTCGTCCCATGTCGGCCCGAATGGCCACCTGACCGCGCTTGACAACGGCGGCAGTGGGGGGAACGGCGTGTACGCCGTCAGCCCCGGCGCCGCGTTTCCTACCCGGAGCTACGCCTCTTCCAATTATTGGGTCGACGTCACCTTCTCGCCGTCGAGCAATCCGAACGTCCCGCCTCAGATCACTTCCGCCACGGCTTTCGCAATCGATGAGAATCAGTCCGCAGTGGCGACTGTCACGGCCACGGACACCGACGTTCCCGCACAGTCGCTGCTTTACTCCATCGTCCCAACCGTCGGTGGCGGCGCGGCGGACGCCGCGCAGTTCGCGATCGGTTCGACGACAGGCACGCTGAGTTTTGTCAATCCTCCAGACTACGAGGCGCCGGCCGACAACAATCATGACAATGTCTATGCAGTGACCGTACAGGTGGCCGACGGCGCTGGCGGCGTCGCGCAGCAGTCGATCAGCGTGACGGTCAGGGACGTCCCGGATGGGTCCGCGACATATACATTGTTCGACCAGGCACAGGTCCCGACCGGGACGGTGTTGAGCGACACTCCCAATGGGTACGAACTGGGCGTCAAATTCAAGTCGGATTTGGCGGGGTCGATCACCGCACTCGAGTATTACCGGACTGCCCAGGACGCGGGCGATACGGACATACTCGCCGGCAACCTCTGGTCGTCTTCCGGCGTGCTGTTGGGCAGTGCGACGTTCACGTCGAACCCGGGCCAGACTGGTTGGCGCAAGGCGGTGTTCACGACCCCGGTCGCGATCCAGCCCAACATTACCTATGTGGCGTCTTATCACAACGACGATTTCTACGTCTCGTCGAACTACTATTTTTCCAGTTCAGCCCATACTGGTCCGAATGGTCACCTGACCGCGCCTGACAACGCGAGCAGTGGGGGGAACGGCGTGTACGCCGTCAGCTCCGGTGCCGCATTTCCTACCCGCACCTACGCCGCTTCCAATTATTGGTTGGACGTCACGTTCTCGCCCAATCTGCTGCCGCAGATTACGTCTGCCGCTGCTTTTGCGATCGATGAGAATCGGGCCGCGGTAGCGACGGTCACGGCCACGGACGCCGACGTTCCGGCGCAGACGCTGCTGTACTCCATCATGCCCGCCGCCAGCGGTGGTGCGGTGGATGCGGCGCGGTTCGGCATCGGGCCGGCGACCGGCGCGCTGAGTTTTGTCAATCCGCCGGACTATGAGGCGCCAGCCGACGCGGATCATGACAATGTATATGTGGTGACCGTACGCGTTGCCGACGGCGTTGGCGGCTTCGCGCAACAGACGATCAGCGTGACCGTCAGGAATATCAACGACGCACCGGTGGTGAGCGGTGCGGCGACATTGGCTGCCATCGCTGAGGACAGCGGCGCACGGCTGATCACGCGGGCCGAGCTGTTGAGTCAAGCGTCGGACGTCGACAGCCAGACGTTGACAGCGAGCGGACTGGCGATCAGTTCGGGCAGCGGC
>JAYVST010000629.1:0-1557 GCA_043775255.1 Burkholderiales bacterium | reverse complement strand
CCGCAATTGCCCGCAATGCCAGACCCGCGCCAAGGAGGCCTGGATCGCCGCGCGCGGCCGGGAGCTCTTGCCGGTGCCGTACTTCCATCTGGTGTTCACCCTGCCGCATGCTCTCAACCCGCTGGTGGCCGCATCCCCGCGCCGGATTTATGAGTTGCTGTTCCGGACGGTGTCGGAGACCTTGCTGGAGTTCGCAGCCAACCCGCGTCACCTGGGCGGCACCCCTGGATTCACGCTGGTGCTGCACACCTGGACCCAGGAACTGGCGCGCCATCCCCATCTGCACGCGCTGGTCGCCGGCGGCGCCTTGACCGACACCGGCGACTGGGTCAGCCCACGCCGGGGCTTCCTGTTTCCGGTCAAGGCGTTGTCGAAAGTGTTTCGCGGCAAGTTCGTGGCGGCGCTCAAGCAGGAGTACGCGCAAGGGAGATTCGCCCCGGCACCCGACCGGTCCAGCCTCGACGGTGCGGCGTGGCAGGCGCTGTTGAAGGCGTTGTACCGGCATGACTGGGTGGTCTACGCGAAACCTGCGCCCGGCGGGCCGGCGCAGGTGCTGGACTATCTTGCGCGCTATACCCACAAGGTGGCGATCTCGAACCACCGCATCACTGGTCTTGCCGACGGCGTGGTGTCGTTCCGGGTGCGCGATCCGCAGCGTCCGAAGGCGGGCCGCATCACCTCGTTGTCGGCGCCCGAGTTCATCCGGCGCTTCTTCATGCATGTGCTGCCGCAAGGATTCAAGCGGATTCGGCACTATGGTTTTCTTGCTAGCGGCCACAAGGCGGAGAAGCTAGCAATCTGTCGCGCCTTGCTCGACGTGCCGACGCCACAACCGGCGCTGGTGGAATCGGTGGCGGCGTTCATGGCGCGGGTGGCGCCGGTGGATATTGCACGCTGTCCGCGTTGCGTGATCGGGCAACTGCGTTTCCTTGCCGCCTTGGCACCAATTCGTTCAGCTGCCGAACCGCAAAGTGCCACCGCGCCGCCGCCGTGAAACGCCTTCAAACGACGCTATACCGATACATTCGCTCGGCCGCCCGGACCGCGCCATGGGATCGCTCGTCCTGGCTCACAGCGATTGGCTCGCGTTGGCCGTCAACGCGGGCGATTGCAGGTTGGCGCAGCACAATCGGCATGTGTCGCTAGCGCTACCGGCACCCCTCGGCATTCGCCACACCCTCTCGCCCTTCGTCTGCCGAACCCGCTATGCTTACAATCTCCAAGTTCCGTCGCTAAAACTGTGGTTCAGCGCAACAGCGTCTATCCGCCGCGATGACTATCTGTCTCGTTTCTTGCCGTTCCGCTGCGCGGCGGATAAACGCTATTCGTTTGGCGTCAGTTGCGGGTTCGCTGCAGGTCCGGAGTATCATTTGTTGATGAAAGTCGCCACCGGCACCGTAGTTAAGGGCACGATCCTCGTTGACGAATCGGCGTTCAAGGATGGAACGGACGTCTTCATCCTCACGCGTGAGCCTGAAGTCGAGGTTCACCTTTCGCCCGAAGAGCTGGCCGAGCTCGAGGCCGGCATCGCCGAAGTCGATCGAGGAGAGATGATTC
>JAYVST010000628.1:0-2644 GCA_043775255.1 Burkholderiales bacterium | reverse complement strand
GCGGCCAACGCGCACGGCTGAGAGTCAATGTTGCACGAGCATGTCGCGCACCAGCGCATTCAAGGCGGCGGATTCGCGCTCCGACGTGAAGAGCGGCGCACGCGCCTCGCACTGGGCGGCCAGTCGCGTCATCAGGCCACCCTCCGGCAGGGCGCCGGATGCGCGGCATTGCACCAGGAGGGCGGCCAGCTGGGCGGCGTTGCCCCAACGGAAATAGCCCGCATAGTCGCCCCCCAGCATGCCGACATTGCCGTCGATGCGCGACGCCAGCACCGGCGTGCCGGAGCGCACCGCTTCGAGCACCACATGGGCGCCGCCTTCCATGCGGCTGGCGTGTACCAGCACATGCGCGCGCTGGATCCGTTTCAGGGTCTGGGCATGCGTGAGGGCGCCGAGCCAGCGGTAGCGCGGGCACTCGGCGGCAGTGGCGCGCGCCGTCGCGGCCAGCGCTTCGTCGAGCGGCGCGCCGATATGGTCGAGCAGGATGTCGTCGCGTTCGGCCAGGATTCGCGCGGCCTTGAAAAAGGTCTCGGGCGATTTTTCCGAACGCAGGTGCCCGACCATCAGCGCGCGCAGGTGGCGACGCGTCTTCGGCAGGGTGCGGCGCGCACCGCTCGATTGGAACACCACCTGCACCTTTGCCCGCAGGGTCTCGGGCAGCATGCGCGGTCCCAACTCCTGCAACACCACCAGTCGATCGGCCAGACGCAGCGAAGCCTGCGCGGTGGCGTCGTCGGCGATGTCGCGGTACAGGTCGGTGCCGGTCAATACGACGACCAGCGGCGCTTTCACCAGTTGCGTCGACCAGGCCGCGATCGACTCGGCCGAGCGTCGCGCATGCAGGGCGATCAGGAGGTCAGCGCTCTGCCCCGTCCAGCGTGCGAGGATTTGCGTACGATACGAAGCCGAGAGCATGCGCGCCCAACGGCGCGCGGTCTGCCAGTTGCCGTTGTTGGCCGCGGCCAGCGCCGGTGTCACGATTGCCACAGTAGGTTTTGCCACCACCCGTTTATAGCCTGAAATGGTCATCGGCACCCTTCCAGCAAACCGGGCGCGCCAGGGCGACCGCGAATTTCTCGCCGCCGCTCTGGCCGACACCCGCGCACAGACCCTGCGCAGCGCTGCCGCCTGCGAGGCGGCGCTGCCGCACCTGACGGTGCCGCAGCGCGCCGAGCTCAATCCGCCGTTGTGGGAGTTGGGTCATGTGGGCTGGTTCCAGGAATGGTGGCTCGCGCGCAATCCGGCGGTGGCTGAAGGTGCGCGCGCAGACCCCTTTGTCCTGCGCCGGCTTTCGCTGCTGCCCGCAGCCGATGCCCTGTATGATTCGAGCAACGTGCCGCATGCGACCCGCTGGTCTCTCGACCTGCCGACCGGCACGGCGACGCGCGACTATCTGGCACAGGGTCTCGCCGCCACGCAAGCCGGCTTGCGCAATGCCGACCCTGACGACGACAGCCTCTATTTTTATCGCCTCAGCCTGTTTCACGAAGACATGCACAACGAGGCGGCCATCTACATGGCCAACAGCCTCGGCTTCGCGGTGCCGGACATGCACGACCCCGTCACGCCTGCTGCGGGCGCCTGCACGCTGCCGGCGCAGGTGCATCGGTTTGGTTGGCAGGGCGCGGGCTTTGCCTTCGACAACGAACTCGGCGGTTGCGAAGTGGCATTGGCGGCGTGCGCGATCGATGCCGCGCCGGTCACAAACGCGCGTTACGCCGCGTTCGTCGACGCCGGCGGCTACGAACAGGCGCGTTTCTGGAGCCCGGCCGGCAACGCCTGGCGCACCGGGGAGGGCGCCGACATGCCGCGCTTCTGGCGCCGCCACGGCAGCTTGTGGCAACAACGCTGGTTCGGCCAGTGGCGCGACCTCGACCCGCACGCAAGCGCCGCCAATCTCAATTGCTTCGAGGCCGAGGCCTGGTGCGCCTGGGCCGGTCGGCGCCTGCCCACCGAAGCCGAATGGGAGTGCGCCGCCACCACGGTGGACGGTTTCGCATGGGGTGATGTCTGGGAATGGACCAGTGACTTTTTCGAGCCCTGGCCGGGCTTCATGGCGCACCCGTATCGCGACTATTCGGCGCCCTGGTTCGGCAGCCGGCGCGTGCTGCGCGGCGCGTCCGTCGCCACCCATGCCCGCATGCGCCACCCGCGTTACCGCAATTTCTTCACACCCGAGCGCAACGACATTTTCGCGGGCTTTCGTTCATGCGCGCGCTGACATCGCCCGCGCCCGCGTTCACCTTCTTCATTGCCGGAAAGTCCGATTCATGCTGCCTGCCCTGAGTGTCACCCACGCCTGGATGATCCTGTCGATCGCCATCGTCTTCGAAGTCGCCGGCACCACCAGCATGCGCATGTCGGAAGGCTTCACCCGGCTCACGCCATCGATCCTGATCTTCGTGTTCTATGCGGTCTCGTTCACGCTCAACACGATGATCATCCGCACCCTCGGCCTGTCGATTGTATATTCGGTCTGGTCGGGCGTCGGCACGGTGCTGACCTCGCTGATCGGCTATCTCTATTTCAAGGAGCCGGTGAGCGCGTTGAAAATCGGCAGCACGGTCCTGATCGTCCTGGGCGTGCTGGGCCTGCACAGCGCGACGCAGGCGCATTGAATCCACTTGCCCCCATCCGGCGTATT
>JAYVST010000627.1:0-11241 GCA_043775255.1 Burkholderiales bacterium | reverse complement strand
CGGCACCAAGATCCACGCCAATGCCTCGCGCCATAGCGCGCTGTCGCACGGACACATCGAGAAGCTCGAAGGGCAACTCAAGGCGGAGGTGGCGGAACTGTTCGCACTGGCCGAGTCGGCCGATCAGGCCAACGTAGCGGACGGTGTCAGCCTGCCCGAGGAGATCAAACGTCGCCAGGACCGGCTCGCAGCGATGGCGACGGCCAAGGCCAAGATCGCCGAGCGTGCCGCCGAGCGCCATGCGCGGGAGCAGGCCGAGTACGAACAGAAGATGGCCGCGCGCGCGGCCAAAGAGGAACGCACCGGCAAGAAGCCCGGAGGCAGGTGGATTATTGCAAAAGCGAACATTTATATAATGAAATCAAAGGTTAAATTGATTCGAGTCAACGGTGCGGCGCACCAATTTTGCGTATCATTTGGGTTCGAGCAATGACTTTGAGAACGGAAATCGTCGTTTCGGCGTGCCACGAGGGGGCCGGCGCAATCTGTTCCATGATCGACTGACAATGAGAATTTGTGTAGTGGGCGCCGGTTCGATCGGCGGTTTGCTGGGTGTCAAACTGGCCCTGGCAGGGCATCAGGTCACGCTGATCGCGCGCGGCGCCAATCTGGCGGCGATCAAGGCCAATGGCATGAGCCTGCAGATGCATGACGGCCAGACCCTGGTGGTACGGGATGTGCGCGCGACCGACAGGATCACCGAAGCCGGGACGCAAGACATGGTCATTCTCGGCATGAAGGCGCATCAGGTCGAGCCGGTGGTCGATGATCTCGCTTCCCTGCTGCACGACGATAGCGTCATCATGCCGATGCAGAACGGGATTCCATGGTGGTATTTCCAGCGCCACGGTGGCCTGCATGAAGGCAAGACCATCGCGTCGGTCGATCCGACCGGGCGCATCGCAGCGACGATCGACCCGCGCCGCCTGATCGGCTGCGTGGTCTATCCGGCGGCTGAAATCGCGGCGCCCGGCGTGATTCGTCATATCGAGGGCGAGCGCTTCCCCGTGGGTGAACTCGACGCTTCCATGGGCGGTCTGGAGAGTGATCGCGTCAAGCGGGTGTCCGAGGTTCTCGTCGGCGCGGGCTTCAAATCGCCCGTCCTGCCTTCGATCCGCTCTGAAATCTGGTTGAAGCTATGGGGCAACCTGACGTTCAATCCGATTTCGGCGCTCACGCATTCGACCTTGGTCGACATCTGCCAATACCCATTGACCCGTGAGCTGGCGCGCAAGATGATGAAAGAGGCAGAGGAAGTCGCGGCCAAGCTGGGCGTGGCTTTTCGCGTCGATATCGACCGCCGCATCGCCGGCGCGGAAAAGGTCGGCAAGCACAAGACCTCGATGCTGCAGGACATCGAGGCTGGGCGCGACCCGGAAATCGATGCCCTCGTGGGCGCCGTGATCGAACTGGGCAACACGGTCAACGTGTCGGTCGCCCATATCGAGGCCGTGTATGCGATGGTCAAGCTGCTTGGCCGCACGATGAAGGAGGAAAAGGTTTACGTGCGGGCGCATTCGATACTGTGATCCAGCAAAAGTACGTCCCTGCTTTTGCTCGGGCTGTTCCGACTGGAAGAGCCCGCAGCAGCAGGCGATTGCTCAAGCCATAAATGCCCGGCAAGTGCATGACGCCGCCGCCGGGTCGCGTTAACGGATTCGGTACTATCGCTGCGGTATCCTTGCTCCAATGAACTGCGACGTTGCGATCATCGGTGCGGGACTGACCGGGCTCTCGCTGGGTTTGGCGCTCAGCCAGGCGGGGCGGCGGGTGGTGGTGCTCGACGCGCGCGCACCGTCGGCGCTGGAGCCGCTCGGCGAAGGCGTTTTCGATACCCGCATCTATGCGATCGGCCCGCCTGCGGCACGCTGGTTGGATAGCTTGCGTCTGTGGAGTGCGCTCGACGCGACGCGCATCACGCCCGTCTACGACATGCGGATCCATGGCGATGGTGCGGCTGCGCCAGCGCAGGGCTTAGCGCTGTCGGCCTATCGCTCGGGCGTGGGCGAACTGTGCACCATCGTTGAAGAACGCGAACTCGCGCGGGTGCTTGAAACTGCCGCGTGTTTCTCGACCGGGCTTGAGGTGCTGCGCCCGGTGCGCATTGCAGAAATGTCGCCGACGCCGGAGGCGATGCGCATGACATTGGCCGATGGCCGGGTGATCCATGCCGGGCTGGTCGTCGGCGCCGATGGCGGCCGTTCCTGGGCGCGCGGCGCAGCCGGGATCGAAACCGACACCTTTGACTATCATCAGACTGCGGTCGTCGCCAATTTCGATTGCGAAAAACCGCACCACAACCAGGCTTCACAGTGGTTTCGCACCGAAGCCGATGGCAGCTCGGGTGTGCTGGCCTGGTTGCCGCTGCCGGGTCGGCGTATTTCGATGGTGTGGTCGGCCGCTACTGCGCTGGCCGGCGAACTGATGGCCTTGCCCGCCACCGCGCTCGCCGAACGGGTGGCAGCGGCCGGCATGAATTCGCTGGGGTTGCTTGCGCAAACCGGCATGCGCGCCGCATACCCGCTCATCAATCAGCGCGCGCGCCGGCTGATCGGCGCGCGTTTCGCATTGGTGGGCGACGCAGCGCATGTGTTGCACCCACTCGCAGGCCAGGGGATCAACCTCGGTTTCGGCGATTGCGCCGGCCTGTGCATCGCGCTGGCAGGCGCGCGCGATTGTGGCGACCGCGCCGCCTTGCGCGCCTACGAGCGTGCACGCAAAGCCGCACTGGCCGAAATGCACGCGCTCACGCATGGCATGGCCCGCTTGTTCGCGCTCGACAATCCGGCGGTCCGGGCCTTGCGCAATATCGGATTGAACCTTGTCGGCCGCTTGCCTGTCCTATCGCAAATGATCGTTCGCGGCGCGATTCGCGGATAATGTTGCCTGTGTTGCAGGCTGCAAAGTTCTAGCCGGCGCAACCAAATATTCAAGGGTTCCCCATGAAATTCCTAGTCTCCCTGCCCGCCGCGCTGTTCGCCCTGCTGTTCGCGCTGACGTTCGCACCTGGCGGATTTGCCCAGGACGCTTCCAAAGAGCCGGTAAAGATCGGCGGCCCCGAAGCCAACATCAAGCGCCTGATGGAATCGCGCATGCGCCCCGGCACGGTGGTCGACAGCGTCACCCGCACGCCTTTCTTCGGCCTCTTCGAAGTGCGCGTGGGCGGTGAACTGATCTACACCGACGACAAGGTCACCTACCTGTTCCATGGCAACGTGCTCGACGGCAAGACCATGGAAAACCTGACCCAGGAACGCATCGACAAGCTCTCGGCGATCAAGTTCGACGACCTGCCCGTGGCGGCCAGCATCAAGCAGGTGAATGGCAACGGCCGCCGCAAGCTGGCCTATTTTGCCGATCCGAACTGCGGCTATTGCAAGAAGTTCGAGCGTGAAACGCTGGGCAAGCTGGCCGACGCCACCATCTACATCTACCTGTATCCGATCCTGTCGCCGGACTCGGTGGTCAAGTCGAAGGCGGTGTGGTGTTCCGCCGACAAGCTCAAGGCCTGGAACGACTGGATGCTCAAGGGCCAGGCGCCGTCATCGGCCGGCACCTGCGACAACCCGATCGAATCGGTGCAGGCGCTTGGGCAAAAAATGCGCGTGAACGCGACGCCGACCATATTTCTTGCCAACGGCCGCCGCATTCCCGGCGCCATTTCGCTGGCCCAACTCGAAACCGCGGTGAGCGACGCGTCGAAATGACGCAGGACGAACTGAAGGCGGCGGTCGCTCGCGAAGCGGTCAGGCATGTGGTCGAAGGCGCGATCATCGGGGTAGGGACGGGCTCCACCGCCGACCTGTTCATCGACGAGCTGGGCAGGATGCGCGATCGCATCAAGGGCGCGGTGGCCAGTTCTCTCAAGTCCGCCGAACGGCTGGCAGGGCATGGGATTCGCGTGTTCGACTTGAACGAGGTCGATGACATTCCGGTGTATGTCGATGGCGCCGACGAAGTCACCGCCAGCCTGGCGATGATCAAGGGCGGCGGCGGCGCCTTGACGCGTGAAAAAATCGTCGCTGCCGTGGCCAGGCGTTTCGTCTGCATCGCCGACGAGACCAAGCTGGTGGCACAACTGGGCAGGTTTCCGCTTCCGGTCGAGGTGATCCCGATGGCGCGTGCCCATGTCTCGCGCGCGCTGGTTGCGCTGGGCGGGCAGCCGCGCCTGCGCGAGGGCTTTGTCACCGACAACGGCAACCAGATCCTCGATGTGGCGGGGCTTTCCATCACCGACCCGGCGGCGCTGGAAACGGCGATCGATCAGATCACCGGCGTGGTAACGGTAGGCCTGTTCGCCCGCCGCCCTGCCGATGTATTGTTGCTTGGTACTGCGGCAGGGGTCAAAACCCTGACTTCGGCAGCGGCCTGAAAGCAACGGCGTTTGGCAGCGGCCTGAAAGCAAAAGCGGGCCGCAAGGCCGGCGCTTCGGTCAGTTGGCCGGGGGCACGTAGCCCGTCGCGGCATCTGCGCCGCCTTCGAACAGGAACTTCTGTGCCTGCTCCATCAGGTACTTGCGCGCACGCGGGTCGGCCCCGGACAGGCGGTTCTCGTTGATCAGCATGGTCTGGTGTTTCAGCCACTGGCCCCAGGCCTCCTTCGAAATTCCTTCCCACACCTTTTTGCCGAGTTCGCCCGGGTAGGGCGGGAAATCCACGCCTTCGGCTTCGCGGCCGAGTTTCAAGCAATGCACCATGCGAGCCATTCGTCGCTCTCCACAAACCAGATTCAGAAGTCGCCAGTTTACGCGTCCACGCCGGCGACCCTGCCGGGCGCTCAGAGTTTCTTGAGGAAGATTTTCGACTGGCGCTGGAAGTTGTAGAGCTTCTGCCTCGCCTCCGGCAACTCGTCCAAGCTGCCCTCGACGAAGCCGTGCTCGATGAACCAGTGCGCGGTGCGCGTAGTCAGCACGAACAGCCGCTTGATGCGGATCTGGCGTGCGCGAGCTTCCATGCGCGACAACAACTGCTCACCGTAGTTGCGCCCGCGATAATCGGGCGACACCACGAAGCAAGCCATCTCGGCCACGCTCTCGCGCGCGAACGGATACAGCGCGGCGCAGCCCGCGATCACGCCGTCGTGGTCGATCACGTTGAACTGGCCGATCTCGGCTTCCAGTTTTTCGCGTCCGCGCCGCACCAGGGTGCCGTCGGCCTCGAGTGGTTCGATCAGCTTCAACACGCCGCCCACGTCTTCGATGGTGGCATCGCGCATGGTTTCGAGCCCGGCTTCGGTGATCATGGTGCCGATGCCGCCGTAGGAGAACAACTCCATCAGGAGCGCGCCGTCGGTCTCGCGCGGGATCAGGTGGGTGCGCGCCACCCCGCCCTTGGAGGCACGCACGGCGGCGTCCAGCGCCCGCATGGTGTCATCGCTCATGCCGGAGAGCTCAGGCGATTGCGCCGCCGCCTTGAACAGGCGCTCGGCCTCGGCCGCGGCCAGTTCGCGCGAAATCTCCTGCGCGCGCGCGCGCTTGGTCTTGGCGCCCGGCAGGGGCGGCAGGCCGGCGGCGTCGATAAGGAATATCAATTTCTCCGCATCGAGCGCGATGGCCACGCTGGCAGCTACGTCTTCCATCATCAGGTTGAAGGCCTCGCCGGTCGGCGAATAGCCGATCGGCGTCAACAGCACGATGTCGCCGTTGTTCAGGGCATGGTGGATGGTCTCGGCGTCGATGTCGCGCACGTTGCCGGAGAACTGGAAGTCCAGCCCGTCGATCACGCCCACCGGCTGCGCGGTGATGAGGCTGCCGCTCATCAGGCGCACGCCTTCGGACTGCGCCATCGGCGTGTTCGGCAGTCCGAAGGAAAAGCGCTGTTCAAACTCGATGCGCAGGCGCCCCACGGCCTCCTTGACGCAATCCATCGCCTTCGGATGGGTCACGCGCAGGCCGTGCCGGAACTCGGTGCTAAGCCCGCGCGCGGCGAGCGCGGCATCGATCTGCGGGCGCGAGCCGCACACGATCACTACGCGGATGCCGATCGAGGTGAGCAGGTTGATGTCCTGGGTGAGCGACTCCACCTGCCCGGACTCGACGATCTCGCCGCCGAAGGCAACCACGAAGGTCTTGCCGCGAAACGCGTGCAGCCACGGCGCGGCCGAACGAAACCAGGTAACGAAATCGGCGGATTGGTTCGGGCGCATGGGCGACGATGGGTTGGCGGTCGGGGCGGCGGCGGGCAGCGCATTTTATACGGCATGCGTTTCGCTGCGCGTGAGAATGTATGCATTTCTCCCCATTGTTTTCCCCACTGTTTTCGCCGCAGTGTTTTCCGCTGCGTGCGCAGTGCGCGAATGCTGCTCGGCTAGAATCCGCGCCCTATGTCGTTCTCGCCCGAACAGCAAACCGCGCGCGCCGCGCGGTTGCCCGCAATCGTTTACCCCGAAGAGTTGCCGGTCTCGGCGCGCCGCGACGATGTGGCGCGGGCGATCCGCGAACATCAGGTGGTCATCGTGTGCGGCGAAACCGGCTCGGGCAAGACCACGCAATTGCCCAAGATCTGCCTCGAACTCGGGCGCGGCATCGCCGGGCTGATCGGCCACACTCAACCGCGCCGCATCGCCGCGCGCGCCACCGCCGCGCGCATCGCCCAGGAACTGGAAACCGAGCTGGGTACGGCGGTGGGCTACAAGATCCGCTTTACCGAGAAGGTCGGCCGCGATTCCTACCTCAAGCTGATGACCGACGGCATTCTGCTGGCCGAGACCCAGGGCGACCCCGATCTCAGGGCCTACGACACCATCATCATCGACGAGGCGCACGAGAGATCGCTCAACATCGATTTCCTGCTGGGCTACCTGAAGCAGTTGCTGCCGCGCCGGCCCGACCTGAAGGTGATCGTCACCTCGGCCACCATCGATGCCGACCGCTTCGCCCGCCACTTCGAATCCGCGCGCGGGCCGGCGCCGGTGATCGAGGTGTCGGGGCGCTTGTACCCGGTCGAAGTGCGCTACCGCCCCGTGCGCCATCCCGCCATGGCCGAGGACGAGGAGCGCGACATCGAGGACGCCATCGTCGATGCGGTCGACGAATGCGCCGGCGCCGGCCGCGGCGACATCCTGATCTTTCTGCCGGGCGAACGCGAAATCCGCGACACCGCGGAGTTGCTGACCCGCCATGCGGCGAGCAAGCGCGCTACTCTGGAAATCCTGCCGTTGTTCGCCCGTCTTTCGCCGCAGGACCAGGAGCGCATTTTCAAGTCGGGCGGCCCGCTGCGCCGGGTGGTGCTGGCCACCAACGTGGCCGAGACTTCGCTCACGGTGCCGGGCATCCGCTTCGTGATCGACAGCGGGGTGGCGCGCGTGAAGCGCTACAGCTATCGCAACAAGGTGGAGCAGCTGCAGGTGGAGAACATCTCGCAGGCCGCGGCCAACCAGCGCGCCGGGCGCTGCGGCCGGGTTGCCGCCGGCATCTGCATCCGCCTCTACGATGAAGCCGATTTCGCCGCCAGGGTGCGCTTTACCGACCCCGAGATCCTGCGTTCGTCACTGGCTTCTGTAATCCTGCGCATGAAGGCGCTCAGGCTGGCTGAGATCGAGAGCTTTCCGTTTCTGGAAGCGCCGCCGCCCAAGGCGATCGCCGACGGCTATCAGTTGCTGCAGGAATTGGGCGCCCTGGGCGAGGACAACCTGCTGACCCCGACCGGCAGCGAGCTTGCGCGGCTGCCGCTCGACCCGCGCATCGGCCGCATGATCCTGGGCGGGCGCGACCGCCACGCGCTCACGGAGGTCCTGATCATAGCTTCGGCCTTGTCGGTGCAGGACCCGCGTGACCGGCCGCTGGAACGCCAGGCGGCCGCCGATCAGGCTCACGCGCGCTTCAAGGACGACAAGTCGGACTTCGCCGGCTATCTGAAGTTGTGGGCGTTTTTCGAGGAGGCGCGCGACGAATTGACCAACCGCAAGCTCGCTGCGGCCTGTCAGAAGAACTTTCTTTCGGTGCGGCGCATGCGCGAATGGCGCGACGTGCACAGCCAATTGGCGCAACTGGTGGAGGAGCTGGGCTGGCGCGAGAGCGCAAAACCGGCCACACATGAACAGATCCATCGCGCGATGCTGACCGGACTGCTCGGCAATATCGGCCTGAAAAGCGACGCCGAGTCGCACTACCTCGGTGCGCGCGGCATCCGCTTCTATCCGCATCCCGGTTCGTCCCTCGGGCGCAAGGCCGGCAAATGGGTGATGGCGGCCGAACTTGTCGAGACCACGCGGCTGTATGCGCGCACCTTGGCCAACATCGATCCGCAATGGCTGGAAGAGGCCGGCGGCCACCTGCTCAAGCGCTCCTGGCATGACCCGCGCTGGGAGAAAAACGCCACCCGTGCGATGGCGCTGGAACGTGGCAGCCTGTACGGCATTCCGGTCTACACCCAGCGCCGCGTCGAGTACGCAAGGATCGATCCGAAGCATGCGCGGGAATTGTTCATTCGCGGCGCGCTGGTGGCTGGTGAATTCGAGACGCGTGCGCCGTTTTTTGTGCACAACCGGAAACTGACGCGTGAGATCGAGGAGCTCGAACACAAGTCGCGCCGCCCCGACGTGTTAGTCGACGACGAGCTCATCTTCGCCTTCTACGACGCGCTGATTCCGCCCCGCGTGCTAGACGGGACCACCTTCGAGATCTGGCGCGGCGGGGCCGAGCGCACCGATCCGAAGTTGCTGTTTTTAAAGCGCGACGACCTGATGCGGCATGAAGCGGCCGGCATCACCACCGACCTGTTCCCCAAGCAGGCGCGCCTGTCGGCGGGGCCGATCGAATTCGCGTTCTCGTACCACTTCGAGCCGGGTTCGCCGCGCGACGGCGTCACAGCCGCCGTGCCGGTGGCGGCGCTCAACCAGATAGATGCCGATCGCTGCGACTGGCTGGTACCGGGCATGCGCAAGGAAAAGGCGTTGGCGCTCCTGAAGTCGCTGCCGCAGAAATTGCGCCGCGCATGCGTACCTCTGCCGGAATTCGCCGCCACGTTTGCCGCCGCGCACAGTGGCGCGGCGGTGCCGGTGGGCCCGATGGCGGCGTCGCTCGGGCGCTTCATCCGCGACCGGACCACCGTCGCCATACCGGCGGACGCCTTCAAGCTCGAAACCGTGCCCGCGCATCTGGTGATGAACTTCAAGGTCGTGGACGAACATGGCCGCCAGCTCGACATGGGGCGCAACCTCGTGCAGCTGCGCGCCGCCCATGCCGAGCGCGCCACCGCCAGTTTCGCCAGTGCCGCGCGCGAACGCCTGGGCGGCGGCGCCGGCAAGGCGCAGGGCGCAGCGCGGGATGGCGGACCTGCGGCGGAGTCATTGCCGGGCCGCGTGCTCAATGTCGGTCGCATCACCTGGGATTTCGGCGATCTCCAGGAGATCATCGAGGTAGGCGCGCTGATCGGCTATCCCGCGCTGGCCGATACCGGCAGCGCGGTCAACGTGGAACTGTTCGACGAACCGGGGGCGGCGGCCGAATCGCACATGAAGGGCCTGGCGCGCCTGTTGCGCCTGGCGCTGGCCGAGCAGATCCGCTTTCTTGAAAAGAACCTCAATGTGCGCGCCATCGGCCTGATGTACGCGCCGTTCGGCGGCGAGCGCGAGCTGGTGACCCAATTGATCGAAGCCGCGATCCGGCGTGCCTGCCTGGCCGCGCCCTTGCCGCGCAGCGAGGCCGACTTCGCGAAGCGGCGCGACCAGGGGCGCGCGCGCCTGTCGCTTATCGCGCAGGAAATCACCGGGCTCGTCACGCGCATCCTCGAGGCGCACGCCGCCCTGCAAAAGAAGCTGGCCGGCGCGAAGGCCTTCACGGCGGCCTTGCAGGACATTTTGGGTCAGCTGCAACGTGCGTTGCCCAAGGACTTCATCGTCGCGCTGCCGTGGGAGCGCCTGGCGCATCTGCCGCGCTACCTGCAGGCGATCACCGTGCGCATCGACAAGCTGCGCACCGACCCGGCACGCGACGCCCGCCTGATGGCCGAATTCGCGCCGCTGGCGCAGGCGCACTTGCGACGCACTATCGAGCTTGCGCGCGCCGGCAGCGCCGATCCTCGCCTGGAAGAGTTCCGCTGGATGCTCGAAGAGTTGCGCGTTTCGCTCTACGCGCAGGAACTGCGCACGCCGATGCCGGTGTCGGTGAAGCGCCTCACCAAGGTGTGGGAGACCTACCGCTCGCTCTGAATGCGGCGCCACTTGCGCAGCACCTTGACGAGTTCAAGGTCGGCCCTGCGGCTGGCCAGCAGCAGCGGCGAGTAGCCCGTGCGCGTCGCGCGCGCAAGCGCAATGGCGATCAGCACGGCGGTGATCAGCATGTTCTGCCAGCCCACGAGCTGCCATTGACCGCTCCAGGCGAGCTTCCGCGCGGTCGAAAACGGCGCGAAGTACCAGATGCCCCAGATGTCCTCCGGCCCGTTGCCGCGCGAGCCGAGCAGGTCGCAGACGAAATGCAGGTGCACGCTGATGAAGGCGAGGGCCGCAGCGCGCATGCGGGCCTCGGCAAGGGCAAAGGTCACGGCGGCGAAAACGATCGCTGCCGCAAGGCCATGGCCATAGAGTCGATGAAAGGTCTGGTAGTAGTCGGTTTCCGGCCAACCCATCGCGCGGGTGGCGAAGTCGACCACGATGCCCAGCCCATCGAGGTCGGGCGCCACGCCTGCCAGCGCTATCAGGGCCTTGTCGCGGCGCGCCGGCAATGCGCGTTCCAGCGCGGTCCAGCCGAGCAGGAAATGGGTGATCGGACTCAACGCGATGCCCGCCGTCGCTTCATTGCCGGCGCGCCACCAGGCGCGCGCCGCCGAGCTTGCCGGCCGCAAACAGGCCGACGAAGAAACTGTAGGTGCGATCCCAGGCCTCGAAGTGCGCCGCCCCGAATTTTGCAACCGTGGTGTCCTTCAGGGTGCGGTACATCGCCAGGCGCTTGACCAGCACAGCGGTCCACTGCGCTGAAAGATCCTCGTTGGATGCCAGGGCCAGGCCGCCGGCGGCGAGCAATTCGAGGGAGCGGTCGACCGAGGCGATTTCGGGCGCCTGCATTTCCGCACCCATGCGCCGCTCTTCCTCTGCCGAGAGTGCCACGCGCAGTGTGACGTCGGTGAACGCCAGCGTGCCGCCGGGCTTGAGCACGCGCGCGCATTCGCGGACTACCGCCGGTTTGTCGGGGATGTGCAGCCATGCCTCCTGGCTGATGACCACATCGAAGGTGTTCGCCGCGAGCGGCATTGCAGTGGCATCGCCATGGGTGAAATCGACGCCTGCCTGCAGGCCGACGCGGCG
>JAYVST010000626.1:0-3215 GCA_043775255.1 Burkholderiales bacterium | reverse complement strand
ATCGGCCCCAGCGAGGACAGTTTTTGCCGCATTCGCGGCCCCATAGCCCGGCTATGGGGCAAGAAGGCGGTGAAAAATGGACCGCTGCGGCCGATTTGCTCACCGACGCTCCCCAAGTCCGACAGGCTGCTAGATATAAAGATGCAATGCCAGTGATTTTGGCCAAACGCGGCTTGTCAGGTGGCACAGGTGTACGAACCGTCCTATGGTCACTCGCCTTCCTGACATTCCCAGCAAACGCATCGCCGCGGCCTGCGGGCATAGAAGGTGGCAAGCGATGGCCGCCGCCGTCAGCTTCCGAGCTGACACCGGCCGGACGGGGCAGGCATGACCATCGGGCCGTCCTCGACCCCAAGCCGACGGTCGCGTTTCCTTGCTGCGGACGTTCGAGCGTAGACTGACTTTCGACTTGCGTTGACTGGCATCTTCGCCTACTGATCCCGGTGCTTGCGCATTGTCGTGGCAACCGAAAGGGAATCAGATGGATCGACGGGACACGTTGCTTGGACTCATCGCGTTGGGCGCCGCGCCGCTCGCCGCATTCGCCCAGCAACCAGGCAAAGTTTGGCGTATCGGTTTCCTTGGCCCGCGCAATATCCTGGATGTCGACAAGGATGCTCACTTCAGCGCGTTCCGGCCGGCAATGCGCGAACTCGGTTACGTCGAAGGCAGGAACCTGATCATCGAATGGCGCTTCGCAGATGGTAAGGTGGAACGCCTGCCCGGGTTCGCGAGGGAGTTGGTCGGCCTCAAGGTGGACGTGATCGTTGCGGTAGCGACGTCCAGCACGCTGGCGGCGCAGAATGCGACCACCAAGATCCCAATCGTCATGGTGAATGTCGGTGACCCGGTCGGCCAGGGTCTTGCGCGAAGTCTCTCGCATCCCGGCGGCAACATCACCGGGCTATCTCATGGCCGCCGACTTCGGTCCCAAGCACCTGGAAATGCTGCTCAGCGCTGCGCCCAAGGTCTCCCGTGTGTCTGTCTTGACAAATCGGGAAGCCTCCTATCACAGCGCGCTGCTAAAGGAGGTCGAGGCCGCAGCAGCGAAGCGCAACGTGAAAGTCCTCCCCGTGGATGCGCGCACGCCGGAGGAAATTGACAAGGCATTCGGTGCGATGGCCAAGGAGAAATCCCAGGCTTTGATTGTGGCCCAGGCCCCGCTTTTCATCCAGCAATGCCGTCAGATCGCCGAACTGGCGGCGAAATATCGGCTGGCATCCATAGCCGGGTTTCGCGAATTTGCAGAGGCCGGCGGTCTGATCAGCTATGGAGCAAACAATGCCGAAGGTTTCCGGCGTAGCGCCGCCTATGTGGACAAGATTTTCAAGGGCACCAACCCGGCCCAACTGCCGATCGAGCAGCCGACCGTTTTCGACCTGGTGCTCAACATCAAGACCGCGAAAGCATTGGGGCTCAGGCTTCCGCAGTCGTTACTGATCAGCGCGGGCCAGGTGATCGATTAGGCTGAAGCAGGCTGTGAACGTCCGATTGGCGGTGATTTGGAGGTCAGGTTCGAACTTTCGCTCTTGGTCGCAACCTCGCACCGTGAATGACCGCTGTCTCGGCAGGACCTGCCGCACGCCGTGACGGGCCGCATCGGGCCGTCCTCGACCCAAAGCGGCTGTTCCGGACATTCCGCAAGCCGCGGCCGACCAGATCTATGCGCGCTAGCTGTTTTCGGTGATCGGGCTGGAAGGCGGTGCGGCAACGCCGATCAATTCCGGTGCGCCCATCATCGGTGCCGGCGGCATGACCATGGTGATCGCCAGTTGCCCGCCCAGCCAGGGGCCGTCCCTGCATGCGCATCGCAAGACCTTCGAGACCTTTACCGTCCTCAAGGGACGCTTCGAGATCAGCTGGAATGACGAGGGCGAAATCAGCCTGGTACTCGAGGAGTTCGACACCATCTCGGTGCCGCCAGAAGTCGCGCGCGCCTTCCGCAATGCCGGCGATGGCGAAGGCCTGTTGCAAGTGCTGATCACCGGCGGGGTGCACGACATGCAAGACATTGCTTTCGCCCCGGCTGTGGCCGAGCGCATCGCGGCGATCAAGCCGCAGGCGCTCGAGGCATTCCAGAAGGCAGGGATGAAGTTTGACGCGGCGATGGCCGGAGACTGAGTCTCGCCCGGTCAAAATGGTCCTTGTACCTTGAGCGCCGCTGCCACGATCGGCCGCGCCCAGGCCGGGGCCTGCGCCAGGTCGCGCGGGTTCAAGATGCGGCCACCTTGCATGTGTAACACCAGGCGCGGATGTGGCGCCTTGCCGGCAGCCGGGTCGGCCTCGGCGCTGTTGTCGTAGACCCGTAGCGCCGCGAGGTGCGGCAGGAGCGCGATCAGGTTGAGCCGGCTGTGCTCGTAGCGGCGGCGGATGTCTGCTTCAGGGATGTCGTGGCCGCCGCGCGTGACCCGGGCGCGCACGCGCGCCAGATGCTGTTCGGGGCTGGCCAGGCCGGCATACCAGACGCGTACTTCGAAGCCCTCGTTCGCAGCCTGCGCGAGCAGGCGCGGCAGGGTGCTCGCACCCAGTGTGGATTCAAACGCATAGTCGAGCCGTTCAGCGATTGCGCTTTCCAGAAGTCGCCGGCCCTGCTGCCAGGCCGCGCCGTTGGCTGCGGCCTGGCTGAGTCCCGTGCGCCTTGAAATCAACTCGCGTGCCGCTTCGTCGGGGTTGAAGTACTGGCCACCGGCCTGACGGAATGCTGCGCCGGCAATGCTGCTCTTGCCGGCGCCGTTGACGCCGGCAAGCACGTAAATGCGCGGCTTCGGGAACTGCGCCACTGCGGGATTGCGGCCTTACAGGCTCTTGCGGCGTGCGGCGGCTCGCTTGCGCGGGGCCGGGTTTGCGGCCGCGATTGCGGCACGGCCGAGCGCGGCGGGTGCGGCGTCGAAAGCGGCCGCCATGCCGGCGCGCGCGGCCGGGGACTGCATGCGGGCCAGCAGATCGTCGAACTCGGCATCCAGTTCTGCCAGGTCGGGCGAGCGCAACTTCGCCAGGGCGGTAAATTCCTCGTAGGAAATCAGCACCGCGCGCGGCGTGTCGTGCCGGGTGATGGCTACGGCGCCGCCGTGCGTGGCCCGGTCGAGCAGGGCGCCGAGCGCATTCTTCAGCTGAGTGGCGGGTACGGACGGCACATCGACCAGGTCGCCCTGGCGGTTGCGGAACGTGAGTTTGGGCATTGGGGCGCACCTGTGTTGGTTCCAGCCATTATAGGC
>JAYVST010000625.1:0-2380 GCA_043775255.1 Burkholderiales bacterium | reverse complement strand
ATCTCCCGGGCCATGAAGCGGAACGGCATCCCTGCCGACCGTTTCGAGTACATCCCCTGGGTACGAAGCGTCTGGAGAACCTTGCAGGACCGTCGGGTCGATCTGTACGTGGCATCGTTTCCATACGGGGGAGGCCTGACGCTCATCGAGGCGATGGGCGCGGGTGTCGCGGTGGCGCTTCACAACCACATCAGTTCGAGAGTGCTCAGCGGGATCGAACTTGCCTATCCGGAAGCCTTCCTGTGGAGGGTCCCGGAACAATTGCTGGAGTACTGCGCCACGGTTTCGGCGGATGAGCTGGAGCGCAACTCCCGCCTGGGGCGGGCGCGCTACCTGGCGCAACACCGTCGGGAGCTTCTGGCGGAGATGTTGAACTCTCCGGTGGCGTCCGCCGGCGTGCCCGAGGGTCTCTCGTCCCGGTATGTTCCGAACCATGGCGAGTGGGCTTGCTGGGCGGAGAGCCAGCTCTCTGTCCTCGGATTGACCAAGCGCGCCGCATACCGCCTGTTCCGGCGGTTGAGGTCCCGGTACGCCTAGAAAGATGCCCTGCGAGCCAGGAATCGCGCCATGCTCGCCAAGTGGTGCCGCAGGTGGCCGAGTCGGCGGTGGCTGTCTCGTCGCGCATCGTGTATCACCTGCACTGCCGGGAGCAGGACGATCCCGTAGCCCGCGCGGCGCAGCCGCCAACACAGGTCGACGTCCTCGTAGTACAGAAAGTAGCGTTCGTCGAAGCCCGACACCGACGCGAAGGCCGCACCGGCGAACACGACGAACATGCCGGCAACCCAGTCGGGTGCGACGCGGGAACCCGCCATGGGATAATCCGGACCCTGGGAACCGAACATCGACTTGCGTGCGAGCGAAGCCAGAGTCGGAAACCGGCGTGCGTTGTCCTCGATCGTGGCGTTCGGGGAGAGCACCAGTGGTGCCGCGGCGCCGATGCCGGGTTCGGCGGCCGCGTCGCACAGCGCGGGAAAGGGGTTCGCCCGCAGCCGGATGTCGGGGTTGAGCACCGCGAAGAAGCGCCCGCGCGCGATGGCGAATGCGGTGTTGTGGTTGGCGCCGAAGCCTTTTCGATGAAGGTTGTGCACGATGCGCAGCGGGAAGGGAAAAGCCTCGGTGACCAGATCGAGCGGTTCCGGTACATTGATGGTCAGGATCACCTCGAGATCGCGGCAACCGATGGCGGCGATATCGTTCAAGAGCTGCGAAACTAATGCGGCTTGTCCATGGCTCACCACCGATACCGTCAGGTTCACTGGCGGGATGACGATTGGACCGACCGAACAACTTCGATCTCCTGCGCCTGGTGTTTGCATCGATCGTGATGCTGGTGCATCTGCATGCTTTGTCGGCGGAGCCGGCACTGGCTTTCCTTTCGGTTGCATTGTCGAGCGAGTTGGCGGTCGAGGGGTTTTTCGTGATCAGCGGCTATCTGGTCGTCATGAGCTACGAGCGCTCCGCCGGGTCGAAGGACTATTGGGAGAAGCGTATCCGGCGCATCTACCCTGCCTACGCCTCCGTCGTCCTGGGTTGCGCCTTTCTCGGGTGGCTGATCACATCGACGACCACCGCCGAATACTTCTCCGGTGCGTGGTTGCGCCATGTGGCCGCCAATCTGGCATTCCTCAACTTCATGGCGCCCGAATTGCCGGGCGTGTTCGCCGACAACCCGTGGCACGCCGTGAACGGCGCACTCTGGACCATCAAGCTCGAAGTCGGCTTCTACATGATAGTGCCCCTGCTCGTATGGTTCGCCCGCGGTACCCGGCCGTGGATCGTGGTCGGTGTGGTTTACGTGGCTTCGGTGCTCTACCCGATGCTGCTCGAGCGAGTCATCCACGGCGCCGGCAAGGAGACGTATCAGATACTGGCGCGGCAGTTGCCCGGCCAGCTCGCCTATTTTGCGATGGGTGCCGGGGCCTGGTGGTATCGCGCCATTCCCCGTCGCCGGATGCTCATGGCCATGGCCGTCGCGCTACCCTTGCTGATGTTCATGCCGGCCATGCTACAGCCGATGCTCAGGCCGCTGACGCTGGGGATCGTCGTGATCGGTACCGCGGTTGTATTGCCGCGGGTGGGCAACGCCGGGCGGTACGGCGATTTCTCGTATGGCATCTACATCATGCATTTTCCCTTGATCCAGTTGCTGGTATCCGAGGGATGGTTTCGGGCGGCGCCGCTTGCCGCAAGCGCGGCGAGCATGACTTTCATCGCCACGGCGGCCTGGTTGTCGTGGAACTTCATCGAACGTCCGATGCTCAAGGCCTCCTCGCACTACGTCGAGGCAGTAGCGGGTCCGGCACCGGCGCCGTCCTGAGGAGCCTTCCATGCTGCTGATCACCGGCGCTTCAGGGTTCGTCGGGCGCGCGCTGGTGCA
>JAYVST010000624.1:0-13727 GCA_043775255.1 Burkholderiales bacterium | reverse complement strand
CGTTGGCCGGGTCGGCCGCAACCCAGATGCGCGCGCCTTCAAGGGCCTTCTCGTTGTTGCGCTCGAGAAACGCGATCTCGACGGCGCGCTGGGCGATGCGCGGGTCGCGCGTACGCTGGGCCAATTCAAGGTACTTGGCAAGCGAAAGCGCGGCGGCTCCACGCTGGCCGGCGATTTCTGCCGCCAGCAATTCATACAGAAGCCCCGGCGTGAGCTCCATGTCGGGCAGGTTTTGGGGGGCGGCATTGGCGCTGCGGCTGCGGCGCGGCGCCGCCCGCGGCCCAGGGGTGGGCGCCGCAGGCGCGGTCTGCGCCAGCAATGGACCCGGAACGCCTTCCGCGCGCGCGGGCGATTGGGCACCGCCCAGGAAGAGCAGGCACGATACGGTCGCAGCGGCAGCCCTGTTTTGAATGTTCATCGCGGTGGCAGTCAAGTCGTACCGGCAAAACGTGCCGACGGTCGCAAGTATAGTGCGTGCCTGACCGAATCGATTAAACGGCGGCAGCACCGAATAGATGCCAACTCGCCGTTCCACGATCTGCCCTTCCTTTCCAGAATCTTTCATTTCTTGCAAGAGTCCGGTCTACCCTTACCGGACTGGCCCTCGGTGAGACACAGGCGGCGGCAGGCACGGTAGTCCGGATCGAGTGATCGGGTCCCGAGAATGTATTTTCATAAATTTATCAGCGCAATCGCGGCTAGCACCTCGTAGATGCGTGCCTTCTCATTGCCTTTCGCCACATTGCAGGGAGAGATGTCGAAACCCCAGTGGCGCGAGAAGTCCAGGTATTTCGAATTGAACACCGGTGCGATACCGACGATGCGCTGCAACACCACCGACTTGAGGCTATCGACCTTACGTAGCCGTCCCCGTTATGTGGCGACCGGAAGAACCAGTTCGGGGGGACGACCGGTGAAGCGCGAACTGGCGGCAACATAGCTCGCTACAAAGGCGCCCATGCGCTGCAAATTCTCCGGCTTGAAGAATGTTTGCGCTCCGGTGAGTTCGTCCGCCGTGGTGGAAGTGAGGACGGGAGTGCGATGCGCAACGCCTTCGATGCGTTTGGCGGCGGCGGCAACGTTGGGGTAAGCGACTAGCAGGAACATGGGCGATTTTGGAAAAATCAACTACGATAAAGCGGCATGCTATCCACTTGAGACGTGCACAAATGATCAAATCAAACAAAGTCGCGTTAAAACCGAAGCGCAAGGCCGCCAATCTATTCCATCATGCGGCGGCCGAACTGCTCGCACGAAACTGGAGCGAACTCTTGGCGCTTCCACTAGATCAGATGCCAGCCGATCCTGAAATTGAAGCAGTAGTGCGCAAAATTCTTGAAGGCAAGGAGATTGGCTGGCGTTACTCAATCTATATTCAGGTTCTGGGGAAAGCTGCAAATTTCAAATTGAACGCGCTTTGCCTGCAAGACAAGTTTGAAGGCGATGGTGCCTGGGACGCTCGTGAATTTGCAAAATCCGTGGTCGTCCCTTGGAATGTCACCGCCGGAGCACCGCTTGGCCAATCCGGCGATCCGTATGTGAGCAATACCTTCCGGCATCCGTCTTACGGCCCGGAGATGCGGCGCGACCGCAAGTCACCTGAACTGTACGATCTCGCCGAAGGCATCATACAAAAAGCCGAGCACGCCACGAGTCCAAAAGCAGTTGAAGCGCTGCTGCGTCTCATACTCGCGGAATTGCGGCGCCACCTCCAGGGAAAAGATCTGGATTACCCGGCTCCAAAGCGCGTCAGTCTGGCGGTTTGCATGAACTGCATCGACGAATATCTTGCAGCAAAATCAGGCGGCGCGCGCTTGCAGGCATTGGTGTTTGCAGCGTTCCGCACACTTGCATCAGAAACCGGCGCCTACTCTCGGGTGGAGTCGCGCCACGTGAACGCCGCCGATGCGGCTTCAGGTGCGGCAGGCGACATTGAATGCTGGCGCGCAAATCAGCTTCGGATGGCGGTCGAAGTCAAAGACCGCGCCTTGAGTCTCTCGCAGGTACAGGAGTCCATCGCCAAAGCGCGCATCAACGAGGTTAGCGAATTGCTGTTTGTGGTGCGCAGCAGCCAACTGTTACCCGCTGACGAACAGGCCGCAATGTCAATATTGATCGACAAGGAATTCACTGCCGGTCCGAATTTGTACGTCGAAAGCGCCGCCAGCTTCTTTTCACGTTTTTTTCTGTTCTTGCTGGAAGATGGAAGGCGCAAATTTCTGCTCGACACCGGCGTCGCGCTGCAACTTCAAAAGGCAGACTTTCAACATCGACTCGCGTGGAGCGCGGCGGTTCGAGCGCTGTAAGCGAGCACTCTCAGTAGTTCATCCAAACCGACTCGATACGCACTTGCTTGATCGAATGCGCCATCTTCGGCGGCGTATCGAACCGGCGCCAACCCTTGAATAGTTCGTCCATCAATTTATTACGATACCCGGACAGTGCCACTTTGCCTTTGCAGGCGTTCAATGTTTTAGCCAGAGCAATGTGCTCCGTATCGCTCATCTCAAACCCATAGGCTTTCGCATCACCGCGGGTTGAATGCAAATAAGGCGGATCGCAGTAGAACAAGGTGCCGATGCTGTCATAAAGCCGGACGATGTCCAAGGCCGGACGGTTCTCAATCTGAACCCGCAGCAGGCGCTTGGCAATATCCTCCAATCCCTCGACCCCACCGAGCCAGCGCGAGACTACGCCTGACATGCCTGCACGGCTGGTGTCCTTGCAATTTGCCCAGCGGCCCAAGGTAGCGGTTTGCGCCAGGCCGGTGCGGGCCTGGCGGGCGCGTATAAAAAAACGGCGCGCCCGCTCTGAATCACTGACGCCTTTCGCGCTGCCGTTCACCGCCAGATGAAACTCCTCGCGCGAGAACGGCGTCAATGCAATACTGCGAATCAGTTCATCCGGGTGGTCACGCAGTATGCGAAAAAAATTGGCAACGTCGCCATCAATATCGTTATACGTTTCAACCGGGGAAGGCAAGCGATTGAGCAGCACAGCGGCAGAACCCGCGAATGGTTCGCAATAGTGGTGCGCCTTCGGCAACAGAGGCAATAACCAGTCGAGATGGCTGAACTTGCCTCCATACCAGCCAAAAACGATACGCTTCTTGCGGCGGGGGCGCAGTTCGATGACGTTGGAATCGCGATCTTCTTCGCGCTCAACATAGATTGGGGATGGCTGTCGGTTGCGCGCTAAAGTCAATTCGTCTATTTCCTGCGTCAGGTCAAACAATGGGGCTTGGCGTGGCATTCGGATCTCCGACGATGTGGCGATCCGAATACTGTATATAAAACCACGTTATTTTGCAAGGATTGAGACGAACTTTTATAGAGCATGACGGATTCAATCGCACAAAGCAAGAAAAACGCCCGCGATTTCTCGCAGGCTTTCTGATCGAACTGGCCCTTCCTTTCCAGAAGGCGGCCTTCCCTTCCAAGCCCACCTGCAAAAACCCTGACCGCCACACCGGATGCATTGATGCCATCCGCAAGGCTCCCCTCCAGACCATGCCGGAACTGCCGGAAGTTGAAGTCACCAGACGCGCAATCGCGCCCGCGCTCGAAGGCCGCCGAATCGGCGCAGTGGCGGTGCGCGAGCGCCGCCTGCGCTGGCCAGTCGATGCGGAACTGGCCGCAAAACTGGCCGGTCTTACCATTCGCTCGGTCGGTCGGCGCGGCAAGTATCTGCTGCTCGACTGCGTCGGCGCCGCACGCGCGGGCTGGCTGATCCTGCATCTGGGCATGTCGGGTTCGCTGCGCTTCGTGGCGCCCGGCACGGCGCCGGGCAAACACGAGCATTTCGACCTGCAGGCCGGAGGCCGCCTGTTGCGCTACACCGACCCGCGGCGCTTCGGCGCCGTGCTCTGGCATCCGGCCGCCGCCGGCCCGCTGGCGGAACATCCGTTGCTCGCCCGGCTCGGTGTGGAGCCGCTGACGGCCGATTTCACCCCCGAGCTGATGCATCGCGCCACCCGCGGACGCAAAGCCGCCATCAAGCAAATGCTGCTGGCCGGGGAAATCGTGGTGGGCGTGGGCAATATTTACGCCAGCGAATCCCTGTTCCGGGCGCGCATCCATCCGGCTACGGCGGCCGGACGGATCAGCCTGGCGCGCTATGCGCGACTGGTGCCGGAAATTCGCGTGGTGCTCAATGCCGCCATTGCCAAGGGCGGCAGCACGCTACGCGATTTTTCCTCCGCCGACGGGCCGGGCTATTTCCAGCTCGAATACTTCGTCTACAACCGCGCCGGCACCCCCTGCCGGGTCTGCGGCAGCATGATCCGGCGCATCGTCTTGGGTCAGCGCTCGACGTTTTATTGCCCATCCTGCCAGCGCCGGTAAAGCCGCCGCAGCGTGACATAATTCACATTTTTCGTTGACGCACGCGCCACCCGGCGCGCGTGATCGGGCGTTGCGGACCGGGCCGCAAGCCCCTTTGGCGTCACTAGGATCTCGCCTCCTTGCCCAAATGAACAGCGTCAACCTCGTCGAACGCTTCCAGCTGTACAGCTCGTGGCGCTTCGCGCTCGGCCAGGCGATCATGCGTTTTCGCGACTGGATGAGCGAAAACAACATCGCCGACGTCCAGGGCATCACCCGCATCCAGCGCGTGCTCGACCGGCTTTCCGAGGACAAGCTTTCCATCGCGTTCGTCGCCGAGTTTTCGCGCGGCAAGTCGGAGCTGATCAACGCCATTTTCTTCGCCGACTACGGGCGCCGCATCCTGCCCTCATCGGCCGGCCGCACCACCATGTGCCCGACCGAGCTGATGTACAACGAAGGCGAACCGGCGCAGTTGCGCCTGTTGCCGATCGAGACCCGCGCCGGTAACCGCAGCGTGGCCGATTACCGCCAGTATCCGGACGAATGGACCGTTCTGGCCTTGGACACCGGGTCGGGCGAAGCCATGCTGGAAGCTTTCCGTCAGGTAAGCCAGGTCAAGCGCGTGCGCGTCTCGATGGCCAACCAGCTCGGACTGTTCGACTACAAGGATCCCGACACACGTCATGCCGTGGCCGCCGACGGCACCATGGAAATTCCGGTCTGGCGCCATGCCGTCATCAACTTTCCGCACCCGCTCCTGGCGCAGGGTCTGGTGATACTCGACACTCCGGGCCTCAACGCCATCGGCACGGAACCGGAACTCACGCTCAACCTGATCCCGAGCGCGCATGCGGTGCTGTTCATCCTCGCTGCCGATACCGGTGTGACCAAATCGGACATCCAGGTCTGGCGCGAGCACATCTGCAACTCGGCCGCGGGCGGGTCCACGCGCGGACGCATGGCGGTCTTGAACAAGATCGACAGCATGTGGGATGAACTCAAGACGGCCGTCGAGGTCGAGGCCGAGATCGCCAGCCAGACGCGCCAGGTGGCCGCGACCCTGGGGCTGCCGGAAGCCAACGTGTTCCCGATATCGGCTCAAAAAGGGCTGGTGGGCAAGATCAACAACGACGCCGACCTGCTCGCGAAAAGCCGCCTGCCGCGCCTGGAAACCGCGCTGTCGGAAGAGCTCATTCCGGCCAAGCAGGGGATCGTGCGCGACTTCGTCGCCGACGAGATGGGAAACATCATCGGCGCCGCCCAGGCCCTGCTGGCCACGCGCGTGAACGGTATCCGCGAGCAGCACGACGAGCTTGGCAGTCTGCGCGACAAGAACCAGGGTGCGATGCATCACATGCTTGAGCGGGTCAAGGCCGAGAAAACCGCCTTCGAGCGTGGCCTGATGCAGTTCTCCGCAGTCCGCAGCGTGCTCGCCCGCAACAGCAATTCCTTGTTCGAGCATCTGGGCATGGAAACCTATCTCGCGCAGGCCGAAGCCACGCGCAAGGGCATCAACGGCGCCACCTTTTCGGCCGGCATGCTCGACGCCATGCGCGGCTTCTTTACCCACAATCGCAAGTTGCTCGACACATCCGACCGCATCGTCACCGAGATCACCGAGATGATGAGCGCGATGTACCAGCGCTATACCGAGGAATTCAATTTCAGGCTTTCGATGCCGCGAGCGTATTCGATGGCGCGCTACCGCGCCGAACTCGACCGCGTCGAAGACAGCTTCAACCGCCGTTTCGGCGCGCTCTCCATGATCACCCAGTACGAACGCACCCTCACGCGGCGATTTTTCGATGTCGTCGCCACCCGCATCCAGACCGCTTTCGCGATCGCCAACCGCGACACCGAAGGCTGGCTGCGTGCGGTGATGAATCCGCTCGAGGCGCAGATCAAGGAACGCCAGCAAGTGCTCAAGAAGCGGCTCGACTCGATGAAACGGGTCCACCAGGCCGCCGATACGTTGGAGGAACGCATTGACGAACTCGATGAATCGCAGCGCCTCTTGACCGCGCAGGTGGTCAGCTTAGACAACCTCCGGCTGGAAATCGAGGCCATGCTGAGCCAGGAAATGATGGCACCGGAAACCGAGCGCGCGGGTTTCGACGTTTCCCTGTGACACCGGCGGCGCCGCGGTCCAGGGCACGGTCCAGGGCGCGGTTCGGGGCGGCGGGGCGGCGGCGCTGGATCATTGCCGCCACAGCGCCGCGCGGCACGGCCGCGCCAGCCACCGCGCGATCCTCAATCCGGCGCCGCACCGGTCAGCCGCAGATATTTCGCATGAAGCGTGGCGTGCGTCTCCCTGAATCCGGGGTCGTCCGGAATGCAGTCGACCGGGCATACGGCGCGACACTGCGGCGCCTCGTAGTGGCCGACGCATTCGGTGCAGCGACCCGGATCGATTTGGTAGATTTCCACGCCCAGGGAAATCGCCTGGTTCGGGCATTCCGGTTCGCACAGATCGCAATTGATGCAGCGGTCGGTGATCAGGAGCGCCATCGCGCAGGCCGCTATTCGCGAGGCGTCTTCGCCAGCTTTTCGTCGAGCCAGCGCTTGACCGAAGGCGAGACGAACTTGGTGACATCGCCGCCCATGGTCGCGATCTCGCGCACCAGCGTGGCGGAGATGAACTGGTAGTGCTCCGACGGCGTCATGAACACCGTCTCTAAACCCGGCATGAGCTGCCGGTTCATGCCGGCTAACTGGAACTCGTACTCGAAATCGGATACCGCCCGCAGGCCGCGCAGGATCACCTGGGCGTCGTGCGCCTTGACGAAATCGACCGCGAGGCCGCGAAACACCGCGATCTTCAGATTCGGTACGTCGGCCAAGGCTTCGCGCGCGATCTGCATGCGCTCGTCTAACGTGAACAGCGGGCGCTTGGACCGGCTGTCGGCCACGCCGATGACGACTTCGCCGTACAGCTTCGAGGCGCGCCGGAACAAATCCTCGTGCCCGCGCGTCAGGGGATCGAACGTTCCCGGATAAACCGCCCGCACCATCGTATTACTCATTTGCCGGTTCCCTTTTGACCAACTGGTGGTGCACCGCGCCGGCACGTCCCGATTTCCAGGTGCGCCATCCGGAGGGTGGTGTGAAAGCGGACTCGGACTCGACGTAGATCAGTCCGCTGACGCAGACAGCGTCGCCCACCCGCGGCCAGAGCCTTTCATGCCAGCCCAGATTGAAAGGCGGGTCCAGAAAAACCAGATCGAAGTTTCCTGTCGCGCCTGCTCCGAACCCATCCAAAAATTGTAACGCATCGGTTCCCCCCACCCAGAGCCTCTGGCTGGCGCCAAGCGCCGCCGCGTTGCCAGCCAACGCCGCGCGCGCTTCTGCGTCGCGCTCGACCACCACCACTTCGCGCGCATTGCGCGACAGGGCTTCGAAAGCCAGCGCGCCGCTGCCGGCGAACAGATCGAGGCAGCGCATGCCGGTCAGGTCCTGGCCGAGCCAGTTGAACAGCGTCACGCGCACCCGGTCGGGCGTCGGACGCAGGTCCGGCAACTGCGGAAAACGCACCAGGCGGCTGCGCCACTGCCCGCCGATGATGCGCACCTGGCCGGGCGCGGACATGCTGCGCGCCCCCTCTTGCCGGCGCGCCTGCGCGGATTGCAAGCGTTTCATGCGCCGATGTTACCGTGCCGACGAAGGGTTCGCCCCGCAGCATCGATTGAGGCGGATCAGCGTTGCAAAAGCCCCAGCACGGCGCCGATGTCATGACCGCGCACGAAACGACCATGCATGTAGGAACACTGCACCGCATCGAGACGCAGGCAGCCGTGCGCGCCCTCGTCTGTCGTTTCCAGCACCCAGATGCCGGCACCGCTCATGCCCTGCAACTCCGGCGTGCGGATCGCGACGCCGTCGGACCGGCACGCCACGCGGCCGTAGTCGAACAGGCGCTCGCCACGGTCGGACGTGGAATGCACTTCAAGATGTCGGCGCGTGGCGATGGTGAAGCGACGCCCGCCCAGCCAGCCGCGTTCGAAGCGCGACAGCGCCGCCGGATACCCGGAGAGCAGGACCGGCGCGTCCCTGCGGCTCGGGCGCTTCCTGCGCCGCCGCGCCGATGGTCGCGGCACTGGCGCCGGTACGCGCCCAAGCAGGATGCGTCCCACGCCATCGACCCCGCACATGTCGATGACGGCGATGTCCGCATGCTCGCTGCACAGCACGCGCGCACCCGCCAGCGGCACCAGGCCATGCCCCGACGCGGCCGGCACCAGGATGTTGCCCAGGCGGGCGCCGCCGGCCAGCACATGGGCGGCGGTCAGCAGCAGTGGCCGCCCTGCGGCCAGGAGCAGGGTCGCGGTACCCAGCACGGCGGCCCGCTGGTAGTCGTGCACCACCAGCGCCACGGTACAGGCGTTGAGCGCGGCGCAAGCCGATGCCAGGTCGTCGTCTAGCGTGGCGCCGAAACTGACACGGGTCTCGCCCAAGGAATCCCAGCGCAACATGACGGTCCGGGCCTCAAAAGCCGATCCGCGGCTTTTTGAGCGAACGCGGATCCTCGATGTCCTCTCCCGCGAGCTCGTCGCGCCCCGCCAGGCTGGCGTTGCCGAACGCCTTGCCCAGGAGACGCCTCATCTCGCGCGGCGATACGCCGGCAACGCGCGCCAGCACCGCCGCCGCCGGCTCTTCCGGAAAGCGCCTGCCCCAGTCGTGCTCCGCGCGGATCTCGCGATAGATCGAAAGCGCAATGCGGCGCGCCGCCAGGGCGTCGGGCGCCTCGATCTCGTAGACGTTCATGCGGTTCAGGATGGGCTCCGGAATCGAACGCGCGTCGTTCGCGGTGGCGATCCAGACCACGTCGGCGGCGTCGATCGGAATCTCCACAAACTCATCAATGAATTCGGCGGCGGTATCGTGCTCCAGCAGGCTGTAGAGCGCTCCCAGCGGGTCGTAGGCGCCGTCGGCGGCCGACTTGTCGATCTCATCTATCACCATTACCGGATTGGCGTATTCGCCGCGCAGGAAGGTCTCGAACACCTTGCCGGGTTTCGCGTTCTTCCATTGCGAGGAGGCGCCGCCGATGATCCAGCCGGCGGTCAGTGAACTCATGGAAATGAAGCCGAATCCGGTGCCCAGCAGTTTCGAGACGCGCTTGGCGAAATGGGTCTTGCCGATACCGGGGTCGCCCAGGAGCAGCATCGGCGCAAGCTCCAGATTGTCGCGGCTCGACACGCACAACGACAACTGGCGCCGGATGTCGTCCAACACGTCGGAGAAATTAGGCAGGTCGAAGTAGAGCTCGTCCATCGCCGGCAGCGCCGACGGTTTTACCGAGAAGCGGTTGCCGCCGGCCTTGAGCATCTTTTCGTAGGTATCGCGCAAGGCGTCGTTCTGGCCGGAACGGATTTCGCCCATCGCCTCCTCCACGTCGGCGCAGTCATAGACGCGCTTGTAACCGGCGATGGGTATGGAGAATCCTGCGGAAACGGCAGCGGGCACGGGCAGGGTGGCGGCGTTCATGTTCTCTCCTGGTTGGAAAAACAATCACACTTGCACTTCAAACAACGATCATCCTCAAGGACTGTTGACCCGAGGGCAAGTCAAATTTTGCAACGCGGGAAGTCAGCACTCGACGGTCATTGCTGCCAACGAAGGCCGGTCGGGCCCAACACGATCGGCAGCGCGAACGGTTAACATTGCGAAGAATACCGAACGAACAGAACCGCAACACCAAAACTTCACCACCATGACCCAGGCCCTTTGCAGGCGACGCAGGATGCTTTTGGCGGCGACCATTGCCGCCGCTATGGCAGGCGCCTCGTCGGCCGCGCTCGCGCAGGGCTTGGCCGGCAAGGCTATCCGCCTGGTCGTACCTTTTCCCGCCGGCGGCCCGACCGACATCGTGGCGCGGCCGCTGGCGCAGATGCTGGGCGAAGCGCTGGGCGCGAACGTGGTCATCGACAACCGTGGCGGCGCCGGTGGATCGGTCGGCGCCGAAGCCGTGGCGCGCGCCACCAGCGACGGCCAGACCCTCTTGATGGCCACTGTCGGCACCCATGCCATCAATCCCGCGCTGTACCGGAAGCTCGGCTACGACCCGGTGCGCGATTTCACCCCCATCGCGCTGGTCGCGGCAGCGCCGCTGGCGGTTGTGGTGCATCCGGCGCAGGCGGCGGATTCGCTTGCCGCGCTCGTGGCGCTGGCGACGAAGACGCCCGGCAAGTTGACCTACGGCACGGCCGGCAACGGCACGCCCGGACACCTGACCGGCGTGATGTTCCGCAGCGCCGCCGGCATCGACATCACCCATGTGCCCTACAAGGGCAGCGCGCCGGCGCTCACCGACCTGCTGGGTGGGCAAATCCAGATGATGTTCGACCCGCTGCAATCGGTGCTGCCGCATATCGTTTCCGGCAAGTTGCGCGCGCTCGCGACCTCAGGCGCAGCGCGCTCGGGCGTGCTGCCGTCCCTTCCCACGGTGGCGGAGTCGGGCTTCGCCGGCTTCGAGTCGACCGCCTGGTGGGGCGTGTATGCGCCGGCCGGATTGCCCGCGACGGCTGTGGCACAACTGACTGTCGAAACGGAAAAAATCGCAAGAGGCGCCGCGTTTCGCGATCGCCTCGCGGCGCTGGGTGTGGCGCCGCGTGTGCTCACCGGCACCGCGTTCACCGAATTCCAGCGTCTGGAAACTGAAAAATGGGGCCGCGCGGTGCGTGACTCCGGCGCCACCGTGGACTGAACATGAAACTAAACGATGAAGAGCAGGAAATCCTGGCCGGCAAATCCGGCCCGGTGCCGCAACAGGCGCTCAAGCACCAGATTGCTGTTGGCGACTTTTTCGGCGCCGCCGATTTGGTTCCGGTGACCCAGGCGCACATCATGGCCGATACCGAAAGTCTGGGCGAGGCCGGCGTCGCCTGGCTCGAATCGCTCGCCGCCACCCGGAACGGGCGCCGCCGCGTGCGCATCCCCACCATCACCGACCCGCGCGGCACCGATTTTGCCAACGCCGCCCTGCTCGGCCACAGCAAGGCCATCCTCACGCTCGAGGAGCGCACCGTTGCCGCCTTCGTCAAACTGGGCGTGATGATGACCGACACCTGCATCAACTATCAGACCGTGCAGCCGGCCATGCGCAACGAACATGTGGCCTTCGGCGACACCGGCGTGGTGATCTATTCGAACTCGGTGTGCGGCGCCCGCTCCAATTTCGAGGGCGGGCCCTCGGCCCTGGCCGCGGGCCTGACCGCGCGCACGCCGCGTTACGGCTTCCACCTGCCGGCCGCGCGCATGGCTACGCTGCACGTGCGGGTCGACCAGACCCCGGTCTCGCTCAACGAATGGGGTGCTCTGGGCGGGGTGATCGGGCGCCTGGCCGGCAACTACTGGGCGGTGCCGGTGATCGAAGGCCTGGAAGGTGCACCCGGCTCCGACCAGTTGAAGCATTTCGGCGCGGCCATGGCGAGCTTCGGTTCGACCGCTCTGTATCACATCGTCGGCCTGACGCCCGAGGCGAGCCGCCTGGGCGACGTGGCCGGGCCCGGCCTGCCTACCCATCGGGTCGGCCGCGCGGATTTCGAAGCATTGCAGAAGTCCTACCGCAAGGATGACGGCGTCGATGTGGTGGTGTTCTCGGCGCCGCAATTGAGCCTCCTGGAATTGCGCGATCTGGCCGGCCTGTGCGACGGACGCCGCTTCAGCGTGCCGATGCTGGCGGTGACCAGCCCCCAGGTGAAGCCGGATTGCGACCGCATGGGCTACACCCGCATCATCGAGGCAGCCGGTGGCAACGTGCTCTCCGGCATGTGCTTCTATCAGTCCTACGCACGCGAGATCGCCGAGGCGCGCGGCTGGAAACGCCTGGCCACCAACAGCGCGAAGATGGTCAACATCCTCGGCGGCTACGGTTATCAGCCGATGCTGGCCTCGATGGAAGAATGCGTCGACGCCGCCGTCAATGGGAGGCTCGCATGAGCGATGCAGCAGCCAAGGTGTTCACCGCGCGCCATGCCATGGGACGCAAGGTGCAGGGGGTGGCGATGGTGGCCGCCGACGGCTTCTCCGCGCGCTATGACTTGGACCGCAATGCCGGCGTCTTTTCGCGACCAGCGCACAAGCTGGTAGGCCGCAGCTACGTCGGCAAAATCCTGGTGCTCGACACCGCCAAGGGCGGCGTGGCGAGTGCCTGGATGCTGCACGAGATGCAGTCGCGCGGCGTGATTCCGGCGGCGATCGTGTTCAACACCGTCAACCCGATCCTGGCCCAGGGCGCGGCGCTGGGCGATGTGCCGATGCTGGCCGGCTTCGATTGCGACATCACCGCCGCCGTTCCGGATGGCGCGACCGTCGAGGTGGACCCCGCCGCGCGCACCCTCAGGATCGTCGAATAGACGCTCGGTCGCGGTCTTGATTCTTGCTGCGCAAACCCTGCCGGAGGTGCAAAGACTCGACCGCAGCGCGCATCGATCGACCACCGGTTACGGCCACGCAGCGCCGGCCGACGGCGCGGCCATGGTGTGGCGCCGCTGGGGCAGCGGCCCGGCGACGGTCCTCTTGCACGGCGGCAGCGGCGGCTGGACCCACTGGCTGCGCAATATCGACGCGCTTTCGATCGGGCGCACCCTGTGGATTCCGGACTTGCCCGGCTGCGGCGAGTCCGGCCTGCCCAAAGGTGCCTACGACGCCGATTCGATTTTCGAACACGTGGCCCGCGGCATCGCGCAAATCGGCGCCGGCCGGCCGGTGGACCTGGTCGGCTTTTCGTTCGGCTCGCTGGTGTCCGCTCTGGTTGCCGCGCATCATCCGCACCTGGTCGGGCGCCTGCTGTTGATCGCCCCCCCCGCATTGGGCCTGAAGGCGCCAGCGCTGGGTCTCAAGTCGCTGGGCCGGAAAATGACGCCCGACGAACATGAAGCGGCGATCCGCCACAACCTCGGACGCTTGATGCTGCACCAGGAAGCGGCGATCGACGACATGGCCGTCGCCTTGCACGCCGCCAATCATGCGCGCGACCGCCTGCGCCTGCGCCGCCTCGCGCGCACGCCGATCATGCACGAACTCAAACTGCGCTGGCGTTGTCCGGTGCGCGCGCTGTGGGGCCGCCAAGACGTGCTCGCGCGCGATGAAGTCCTGCGCCTGCCGACTGTGCTCGAACCATGCGACTTGCGCGAAGTCGCGCTGATCGACAACGCCGGTCACTGGGTGCAGTACGAGCAGGCCGACGCGTTCAACTGCGTGGTTGAAAAATTGTTGCGCTAGCGCAGGGCGCCGCTCGCGGCGGCTTCGGGCGGCTCTGCGCATCCGGCCGCGCCGGCCGGCGCGTAGCGGGCGGCGCGTAGAGGGCGGCGCGTAGAGGGCGGCGCGTAGTGGGCAGAGCCACAATGCCTGTCAGTTTTCCGCGCGAATTCCCAACTCATTGGCCAGCGTTTTCCAGCGCAC
>JAYVST010000623.1:0-1753 GCA_043775255.1 Burkholderiales bacterium | reverse complement strand
GTCGGTACCAGACGCGCGATGTCATTGGCGCCGCCGCGCCGCAAGGTGCCGTAGACGAACAGCAGGTCAGGCGCCTCGCCGTCGCGCCCGCCTGAAGCCGAAGCCGGCGAGTCCTCAGGCGTCGCTTTCACGTAGCCGTTTGAGCATGCCACCCTTGCGAATGCCCGGTGGTGGCGGGGCGACTGCACGACCATTGGCGGACTTTGCGGGGCGTCTGGGCGCCGGCTTTTTCGCAGACCTTTGCAGCGCCGCGGCGCTGCGCCCGGCCCGCTGCGCTGGCAGGGCGGGCGCGGGCGCGGCGGACGGCGGCGCGTCCGGACCCTGCGGCACGGCGCCGTTGAGCAAGAGATAGAACACCAGTTTTTCAAACTCAGGGGTGAAACGGTCGACGATCCTGGCCGGCTCGGGCACAAACTTGCGGTCCGTAACAAGGCCGAACTGCACCCGGTTGTTGTATGAAAGGATGGATACGCCGATGCCGATGTCGCCCGACTGCGGCACCCAGAACATCTGTTGCGCCAGGCAATTGCCCGCCATGAAGCGCGGCTCCTGCGGCCCAGGCACATTGGTCATGACCGCAGAGGCTTTGGTCGAGAAAATGTCCAGCACCTGCTTTTGAATCTGCCGCGGCAGAAAACCGACGGCGCCCAGGATGCCCATCGAAATCATCGCCTGATACGAGCCCTTGAGCAGGTCCATGCGCCGCTTGACCTCGAACAGGCGCACAAACGGATTCTCGATACCCACCGGCAGCGCCAGCAGAACCAGGCCGAAATGGTTGCCCAGATTGTGTTCCTGGCCGCGCGCGCGCAGGTTCACCGGCACCATGCCGCGCACCTCGACTCCGGCGGTGGCCTCGCCGTTGGCGCGCAGGTATTCCCCCATCGCGCCGGCACAGCAGGAAAGCAGAATGTCGTTGACCGATACCCCCAGCACCTTGCACACGGTCTTGATTTCGCCGAGCGGCATCGGCTCGCTCCATGCTACCCGTTTGATCGCCGAGGGGCGGCCCTTGAAGCTGGTATCGGAATCCGCCGGCAACAGCGCCAACGCCGCCAGTTCCGTGGTCACATCGGCGGCCACCCGGGCGGCGTCAGCGATCTTGTCGGGATGCGAAAGGACATCCTGGTATTTGCTCCAAAAATCACCGGATGAAGAAAGCGCACGCGTCGCAGCCACGCTGATCGGTTCGAGCAGCGTGGCGAGAAAGTCGCGCTCTTCCGCCGCAGCATGGCGCGCTGCGCGTCGCTCGCGGCTCTTGCGCAGAACTTCCGGTTCCACGCCTTCTTCCGCAGCGTCCGGCGATTCGTCGGTGAGCGAGTTCATCACCCCGATCAGTGCGATGCCGTCGGCAATACAGTGGTGGATGCGCACGATCACCGCGCTCCCTTCCACGCCGTGGTCATCGTACCTTTCCACTACCGTCATGGTCCAGAGCGGCTTGTTGTGGTCCAGCGCTTGCGTCGCCAGCGTCGCGCACAGGCCCTGCAGCGCCGCCTTGGCGCCGGGCGACGGCAGGTTGACGCAATGAACGTGGTTATCGAGGTCGAAATGATCGTCGTCGACCCAGTACGCGCCGCTCGGATCCTGGACCACGCGCTGGCGAAAGCGCTTGTAGCGCAGCAAACGGTGCGAAAGCGTGCGCTTGAAGCGCGGGATATCCATCGGTGCATCGAACATCATCACGCCAACGATCATCATGAGATTGGTCGGTGTATCCATCCGCAGCCAGGCGGTATCGACACTGGACATT
>JAYVST010000622.1:0-2478 GCA_043775255.1 Burkholderiales bacterium | reverse complement strand
CCGCGGTAGAGCACCGAGACCTGGCCGGACGGCGCTGCGGCGATGCTGTTCCAGCAACAATCGCAGGTGCGCGGCGCCAGGGCCACATCGCGGCCCCAGGTGGCGCCGGCGTCGGCGGAGCGGGCGTAGCGCAGACCCTGGCTGCCCTCGCGGCTGTCGAGCCAGGCCATGTGCAGCGTATTGCCGCTGGCGATCATGCGCATGAAGGTTTGCGAGCCGGCCGCGTCCTGGAACGGCACCGGTCCGGTCTTCCAGGTGGCGCCGCCGTCGTCGGACACCATGGTGGCGATGAGGCCGCCGCGCCGTGCGTTTGGGCGCGGTTCGGTCCAGGCGACCACCACCCGGTTGCCGCTGGCGGCGACCTGCGGATTTTCGCCCGGATGGTGGGCTGTTATGCGCTCGCGCTCCGGCGGATTGACGCGGACCGGCTTGCTCCAGCCGGCACCGCCATCCCGCGACACGCGATGGAACAGGGCGATCACCGGCCCGCCTTTCTTGCCATGGCCGGTGAGCAGGTGGATCGCATCGCCTGCCGCATACACGTCGAAGTGGGCGAAGTCGTCATGCTGCGCGAATGCCGGGTACGCGCAAATACCAAGAAGGGTGAGGAGGGCGATACGCAGATGGCGCAACATGCTGGCGGGGCTCCGTGGCGGGCATGGAATGGTGGAACGAGCAACCGGAATTACCGAATCCATGACAAAAACATGCCTCTGGCGAGGCTGTCATGTTTTTGGTGCGGTCTATAGTCTACTGCGTCGGTACGCGAAAATGCCGGGCTGTGGTGGGCGCAGTCTGCGGGTGTCGTTGCTGCCCGAAGCGGGCGGCCGACGCTGCTATAGTGCGCGCTCCCACAACAGGAGTCGTCCATGAGTGCAGCCAACATCGTCATTGCGCCTGCCAATTTGACCGCGTTTGTCGCTGCCATCGTGGTAGCCGGCGGCAGTGCGCCGCGCGAGGCGGAACTGGTGTCGGCCAACCTCGTGCTGGCAAACCTTTCCGGCCACGATTCGCATGGGGTCGGTATGGTGCCGGCCTATGTCGATTTCCTGCACGGCGGCGGACTCAAGGCGAATCAGCATGCCAGGGTCACCGGCGAAGCCGGCGTCATGCTGATGATCGACGGTTGCCGCGGCTATGGCCAGGTGATCGGCCATGAATCGATGCGACTCGGCATCGCCCGTGCAGAGGAACAGGGCATGGCCTTGGTCGCGTTGCGCAACAGCCATCACATCGGTCGGATCGGCCAGTGGGCGGAGGAGTGCGCGGCGGCCGGGCTGGTGTCGATCCATTTCGTCAACGCCCTGCTCAGGCCGCTGGTGGCGCCGTTCGGCGGCGCCGACGCCCGCTTTGCCACCAACCCGTTCTGCGTCGGCGTGCCGCGCGAGGGGTCGGCGCCGATGATCCTCGATTTCGCCACCAGCAAGGTGGCGCTGGGCAAGGTGCGGGTGGCCATGCAAAGCGAGAAGGAGATGGCGCCCGGCACCCTGATCGACGCGCGCGGCTATCCCACCACCGACCCCCATGTGATGTTCGAGGCCGATGTCGCCGGCAAGCTGGGCGCGATCCTGCCGTTCGGCGAGCACAAGGGGTATGGCATGGCGCTGATGTGCGAAATCCTCGCCGGCGCGCTCACCGGCGGCGAGACCCTGCACCAGGTGGCCGAGTACAAGGGCATCTACAACAACATGCTGTCGATCATCATCGATCCGGCCCGCCTGGGCGGGTCCGGCTTTCACGAGCAGATGGAAGCGTTCCTTGCCTGGGTGCGGCAGTCGCCGGCGGCGCCCGGCTTCGACCGGGTGCGCATTTCCGGCGAACCGGAACTTGAAATGCGCGCGCGCCGCGCCGCCGGTGTGCCCATCGACGTCAACACCTGGGCCGACATGTTGGCCGCCGCGCGCAAGGTCGGCATGGGCGAAGCGGAGGTCGCGCGCCATGCCGCACAAGCGCGGGCGGAATGAGAGCATGCGCATCCGCAGCGTCGCGGACAACGTAGAAGTCTTCACTGCAACCCTGCCCGTACGACCATCATGAAGTCATTCTTCGCAATTCTTGCCTCTCTGGTACTCCTGCTTGCAGGGGCCGCTACTGCGCAGCCGCAGGGCGCGCCGCCCGCCGGAATGGCGGTCGCCACTTTCGCAGGGGGCTGCTTCTGGTGCATGGAGGCCCCCTACGACAAGATCGCCGGCGTGGCCTCGACGACCTCCGGGTACATCGGCGGCAAGAAGAAGTCCCCCACTTATGAAGAAGTGTCCGCCGGCATCACCGGCCACACCGAAGCGGTGCGCGTGGTCTACGACCCGAAAAAGGTGACCTACCGGCAATTGCTCGAAGTGTTCTGGAAGAACATCGATCCGGTGGCCAAGGATCGGCAGTTCTGCGATGGCGGCACCCAGTACCGCAGCGGCGTGTTCTGGCACGACGAAGAGCAGAAGAAGCTCGCGGACGAGTCGAAGGCGCTGCTTACCAAGGGGC
>JAYVST010000621.1:0-2169 GCA_043775255.1 Burkholderiales bacterium | reverse complement strand
GCCCAGTCATGTCCTTTTACAGTCACCACGTCTTTTTCTGCACCAACCAGCGCGAACCCGACGCGAGCGGCAATACTCGTCCTTGTTGTGCCGCCAAGGGATCGGCGGGGATGCGCGACTACGCCAAGAAGAAGGTCAAGGGTCTGGGACTGTCCGGTGCGGGCCAGGTGCGCGTCAACAACGCCGGTTGCCTCGACCGCTGCGAAGAAGGACCATGTGTGGTGGTGTATCCCGAGGGCGTCTGGTACACCTACGTCGATGAGTACGATATCGACGAGATCGTGGAGTCGCACTTGAAGAACGGCAAGGTGGTCGAGCGTCTGAAGATCTGAGCGCGACCGATGCCTGCGTCCGAACGCTTACTCATTCCCGGTCCGGTCGGCGCCATCGAGGTGGTGTGCGACCGGCCCGACGCTATCCCCGTCGGGCTCGCGCTGGTGGCCCATCCGCACCCCTTGTTCGGCGGTACGGCGGACAACAAGGTCGCGCAAATCCTGGCCAAGACCTTAGTCGAACTCGGTTACCTCACGCTGCGGCCCAATTTTCGCGGCGTCGGCCAAAGCGAAGGCACGCACGACGAAGGCAACGGGGAAACCGACGACCTCGTGGCGCTGGTGCATGCAGCGCGTGAGCGCTATGCGCTGCCCGAAGCACCGCTCGTGCTGGCCGGATTTTCCTTCGGTTCGCTGGTGGTCTCGCGGGTGGCGCAGCGCTTAGCGGCCGCGCGCATGATTTTTGTCGGCACCGCGGTCACGCGCGGCCGGGTCGAACCGGTGCCCGAAGACAGCATCATCATCCATGGCGAGAAAGACGATGTCGTGCCGCTTGAGCAAGTGCTGCGCTGGGCCGAGCCACAGGATTTGCCGGTGGTGGTGATTCCCGGTGCAGACCATTTTTTCCACCGCCGCCTGCATCTGATCCGCAACATCATCAGGCGCGCCTGGTAAGGCGCCGCCAGCGCCGCGTGGTGGCGCGTGCGGCTTTTTCGTCTGCTGTCTCTGCTATAATTTTGGGCTTGATTTATAAGGCCTTTTTCGTGTTTTCCGATCTTTTTCCACGCCTTTGCGCAAGCCTTGTGCTGGGTCTCTTGGCGTTCGCCGCCGCCGCCCAGACCCCGCCGGCCCCGGTGCTCAATGCGAAGTCCTGGCTGCTCCTTGACATGACCTCGGGCCAGGTGCTGGCAAGCCAAGGCGGCGCCGAACGCGTCGAGCCGGCCTCGCTCACCAAGCTCTTGACGGCCTACCTCACCTTCTCGGCGCTCAAGGCGAAAACCATCACGCTGGAGCAACCCGTGCCGGTGTCGGAAAAGGCATGGAAGGCGATCGGCTCGCGCATGTTCATCGAGCCGAAAAAACCGGTGACGGTGGCCGAACTCATTCGCGGCATGATCGTGCAGTCCGGCAACGATGCCTGTATCGCCTTAGCCGAATTGATCGCGGGGTCGGAAGACGCATTCGCCGCCGCGATGAACCGCGAAGCCTTGCGTCTGGGCATGAAGAACTCGGGCTTTCGCAATGCCACCGGGCTGCCCGACCCGCAGCATTTCAGCACCGCCTCGGACTTAGCCGTTCTGGCCACCGCGATCATCCGTGACTTTCCCGAGTTCTATGCGCTCTATTCCCAGAAGGAATACGCCTACAACAACATCACCCAGGCCAACCGCAATCGGCTCCTGTGGATGGATCCGAACGTCGACGGCATGAAGACTGGATTCACCGAAGCTGCCGGATACTGCCTGATCGCCTCCGCCAAACGCGGGCCGCGCCGTCTCTTGTCGGTGGTGCTGGGCGCCCAGAACGAGACCGCGCGCGCGACCGAATCGCAGAAGCTGCTCAACTTCGGCTTTCTCAACTACGACGTAGTCAGGCTATACGAGAAAAGCCAGAGCGTCTCGACCCTGGAGGTCTGGAAGGGCAGCGTGCGCGAGGTCAAGGCGGGCTTCGATCGCGACCTGTTCGTCTCGGTGCCGCGCGGCCAGGGCGAACGCGTCAAGGCAACCCTGACCTCGCAGAAGCCGCTCTTCGCGCCGATTGCGCAGAACCAGAAGGTCGGCAGCCTGCTGGTGACCATTGACGGGCGTGAAATCGCCCAGTTGCCGCTGCTGGCGCTTGAAGGGATCGCCACCGCGAACGTGTTCGGCCGTGCCGTCGACACCGTGCGCCTGTGGTT
>JAYVST010000620.1:0-3169 GCA_043775255.1 Burkholderiales bacterium | reverse complement strand
GAATCAGCCGCAAACGGACGGCCTGCATCGTGTCGCGCTGGCACGAAACGATCCGCGTTGCCGCGGCCTCTTTGGCGCCGCGTGGGCACTCGGCTACGTGGCGCAGCTCGCCGCATCGGACGTCGATGCGTTGACGCTGATGAGCCTCACCGGCGCCGCCGGCGTTCTGGCGGACGATGCAAGCGGGGCGGTTACGCGGCATCCGGCGTATTGGATCCTCCAGCGCATGCGCGGGCCGGCGCGACTGCGCGAGGTGACGGTATCGGACCCTGCGCGCCTCGCCGCCATCGCGATGCGCCGCGCGAGCGATTCGGAACTGTTGCTCGCGAATCTGACCGGCGAGGCGATCGATGTCGAAGTCGATGGCTGGGAACCGGCGGCATCGTGTGCGGTTCTCGATGCTGACGTCTTTGAGCGGCTCGGATCGGCGACCGACGTCTGGAGCGCAACGCGACGCCCGGCGCTCGAAACGCCGCTGCGTCTCGGGGCGTACGCGGTCGCCAGCCTCACCTGAGGCGCTTGGCGCCGAAGGCATGCGGGCCGGAGGCCCCGCGACTCGGCCCAACGAGGTTCGGCCGCATCGATTTCTCACCGGGGCCGTTAACTGCAGGCCTGGGGATCAGCGCGCGATGAGGGTCAAAACGAAAAGACGATCGCAAGCGTCGACAGGGTCAGTCTCCACACATCTGATCGATGCGCGCTGTGGGGACAAACATCAGGGAACTGTACTCAGAGGCTGTGAACAATTTGATGTCGTGATTAAGCGTTGACCTTATCGACGCGACGAGCGTCGAGTTGGGGAGTCAGGTCGCTGGGTTCGAATACTGATGCAGTAGGGTGACTTCCTGGTCGAGCGCGGCACCAACCACGCCTGGGCAAACCGCTCGGGCAAGCCGTGCAAGATATTGTTCGTGCCGATCGACGGCAAGTTCGATCCTGAGATCGGCAAGCACTTCGCGTGACAGCGGCTCGCGGGCATGCCCGCAAGCCTTCAGCGCCCCTTGAAAACCGGCTCGCGCTTGTCGACAAACGCCTTGGTCGCTTCCCGGTGGTCTTCGGTCTGGCCGCAATGCACATGATGCGTGACTTCCAGATCGAGGCAGTCGTCGACCTCGCCTGCCATGGCGCGGTTGAGGTTTTCCTTCATGTAGCGGTAGGCCACCGTCGGGCCGCAGGCCAGGCGCAGCGCGATCTCGCGGGTTTTCGCGGCTAGTTCCTCGGGTGCGCAGATCCAATTGACGAGGCCCAGGCGCAACGCCTCGTCCGCGCCCACACGCTCCGAGAGAAAGTACAACTCGCGCGCCTTGGCCGCACCGATCAGTTGCGTCATGAAATAGGTGCCGCCGTAATCGCCGGAAAAGCCGACGCGGGCGAAGGCGGTGGTCATGATGGCGTTGGCGGCCATGATGCGCAGATCGCAGGCCAGCGCCAGCGACAAACCGGCGCCGGCGGCCGCACCCGGCAAGGCGGCGATAGTTGGTTTGGGCATTTTGAAAAGCCGACCCGCAGTCGCACGCTGGTTGATGCGCTGGCGGTGGATGGCGCCGTCGATGGTGTTGTTGCCCACCGTGCCGTCGCCGGCAGCCGCCATGCCCTTGACGTCGCCACCGGCACAAAAGCCCTTGCCGGCGCCGGTCAGGACAATGCACTTGACCGTGGGGTCCAGTTCGGCCGCTGCCAATTAGCTTGAGAGCGCCGCAATCATCGGGCGCGTCAGCGCGTTGCGTGCTTCCGGCCGATTCATCGTGAGGGTGAGTATGCCGTCGTCCTGTGACGCGAGCAGGTCGTTGGTGCCGGTGTCGATCGCTGTCGCGCCCATGGTGTCATTCTCCGGAATCGGTTCGATGCGCGGCATTCTAGCCGCAGGCCTCCTGCGGCAATGCTTACTCCCGGCCCCCGAGATTGGCGTATCGTTCGGCATCTCGCACGAATCAAGGGGGACGGGGTGATGAGCGCGCCCAGAGTCTGGTTTCTCGCCGCAGTTGCCGCCCTGGCGGTGCTGGCGGCGCTGGCGACATCGATGGCTGCGGCTCAACCGCAGACCTATCCGAACCGCGCCGTGCGCATCATCGTGCCCAGCGGCGCCGGCGGGCTTACCGACATCGTGGCGCGCATGATCGGACAGAAACTCTCCGAGAGCTGGGCGCAACCGGTCCTGATCGACAATCGCGTCGGCGCCGGCGGCACCATCGGCACGCAGGCGGTCGCCAAGGCGGCGCCCGACGGCTACACGCTGCTATGGGTCTTTCCCGCCCACATGGTGAGCCCGAGCCTGTACCCCAAGCTGGGCTACGATCCGGTCAGGGATTTCGCGCCGATCAGCATGGTCACGCGGGTCGAACTGGTGTTGCTGGTGAATTCTGCGGTGCAGGCGAATTCGATCAGGGATCTGGTCGCGCTGGCCAAGGCGAGGCCGGGCAGCCTCAACTATGGCGCGGTGGGTGAAGGCAGCCTGGGGCATCTCGCCGCTGCGGTCTTCCGCAACATGGCCGGCGTGGACATTGTTCACGTACCGTACAAGGGGACGCCGCAGGTCACCGTCGCGCTGCTGGCCAATGAGGTACAGATGTTTTTCGATGTCCCGATCACCGCGATTCCGCAACTCCGCAGCGGCAAGGTGAATGCGCTCGCGGTTTCCGGAGCGCGCCGGCTGGCGGCGCTGCCCGAGGTGCCGACGATGCAGGAAGCGGGAATTCCCGGTTACGAAGTGGTCGGATGGAACGGCTTGCTCGCGCCCGTCGCGACCCCGCGCGAGATCATCGCCAAGGTGCATGCCGACCTGGAGCGCGTGCTTGCGCGTGGCGACGTGCGTGAATGGATGGCGGCGCAGGCCCTGGAGACCGCCGGCAACCGGCCGGAGGAATTTGCCGCAGTGATTCAGGCCGATATGGCCAAATGGGCGCGCATCGCGCGCGAGATCGGGCTCAAGCCCAACTGAGGGGAGGATTTCGCAAGTGCCGACAATCACTGCAGGAACGCCAGCCGGCGCGCAGTTGTTCTACACGATGGAAGACTTCACCGATCCGTGGCGTGCATCGGAGGCGGTAGTGCTGCTGCACGGCAATTCCGAGAGCGGGGAAGCGTGGCGTGCCTGGGTGCCTTACCTGGCGCGGCAATATCGGGTGTTGCGTCCCGACATGCGCGGGTTCGGGCGTTCCACGCCGATGCC
>JAYVST010000619.1:0-5028 GCA_043775255.1 Burkholderiales bacterium | reverse complement strand
TTCAGGTCAACTCAGGCCCGTCAAACTGGATGCCGGCGCACCGATTGCTGTACCCGCTGTCCCGCCCGCGTCTTGTTTGGCGACGCCGCAAAAACCCGCAACGCGATGCTCGTCCTAGGGATTGAAACGTCCTGCGACGAAACCGGTGTCGCGCTCTACGACACGATTCGCGGCAACGCAAAGCCGATCGACGGTCTGATCGCGCACGCGCTGCACTCGCAGGTGCGTATGCACGAAGACTATGGCGGGGTAGTACCGGAGCTGGCATCGCGCGACCATATCCGTCGCGTCGTCCCTCTGACCCGTCGCGTTCTGGAGCAGGCAGGATGCCGAATGGCCGATCTGGACGCCGTGGCCTACACCCAGGGACCGGGCCTCGCGGGCGCACTGCTTGTGGGCGCGGGATCGGCGAACGCACTCGCGTTCGGCCTCGGCATTGCGGCCATCCCGGTGCATCACCTGGAAGGCCACCTGCTATCGCCGCTGCTCGCAAGTCAGCCGCCGGCCTTCCCGTTCGTCGCCCTGCTTGTATCTGGAGGGCACACGCAACTCATGCGCGTCGATGGCGTGGGCCGCTATCGCCTGCTGGGGGAATCCGTCGACGACGCGGCAGGCGAGGCGTTCGACAAGAGCGCGAAACTGCTTGGGCTCGGCTATCCCGGCGGTCCGGCGCTGAGCACGCTGGCAGCGGGTGGCCAGGCCGGGCGTTTCCGGCTGCCGCGTCCGATGCTCGATTCCGGCGATCTCGACTTCAGTTTCAGCGGGCTCAAGACGGCCGTAAACAACCTGATCCGCAAGGAAGGATTGCACGCGCAAGACCGGGCCGACATCGCCCGCGCCGTCGAGGATGCGATCGTCGATGTGCTGGTGCAGAAGTCCGGGCGCGCAGTCGCACAATGCGGCCTCGCGCGCCTGGTCGTGGCCGGCGGCGTGTCCGCCAACCGCACCTTGCGGCGGCGACTCGACGAAGATGCCGGCCGCAGCAAGTACCACGTCTACTATCCCGAACTTGCTTTATGCACCGACAACGGCGCCATGATCGCGTTTGCGGGTGCATGCCGTTCGGGCGCCCTTGCCTCGCGCAGCTATGGATTCGAGATCAGGCCGCGCTGGAACCTGGCCGAATTGTGCGCGCCGGAGTCAGGCCCCCCCAACCCGGTTTGAATCGCCCGTCGCGCCGCCTTCGCGGTGTCGTGTCGCCATTTACCGAATCAGGACTTGGGCTTGGCGCCCAGCCGCGATTCGGTTCCCGCGAGCAGTTTTTCAACATTGCCCCGATGCCGCCAGACCAGCATGAGCGACATCGCGCCGATGGCCAGGGTAATGACATCGACCGCCCAGAACGAGGCATAAAAGAACGGCGCAAACGCTGCGGACACAATCGCAGCCAGCGATGAATAGCGGAAAAACCAGGCAATCAGGAGCCATGTGGCGAGAGTGCCGAGACCCAGCCAGGGATCGATGGCAATCAGGATGCCAAGCGCCGTGGCCACGCCCTTGCCACCCTGGAAACGGAAAAAAACCGGGTACAGATGCCCCAGGAACGCCGCCAGCGCCACCAGCGCGATGCCGCCGTCACCCACACCGTAGCGTGGGGCAAGCGTCTGGGCCAGCACCACCGCGAACCAGCCTTTGAGCGCATCGCCCAAAAGCGTCAGCACCGCCGCAGCCTTGCTGCCGGATCTCAACACATTGGTGGCGCCCGGATTCTTCGATCCGTAGGTACGCGGGTCTGACAGGCCGAATGCGCGGCTCACGACCACGGCAAACGATACCGAACCGATCAAATAGGCAATGACGCCGAACAAGAGGCTCATCATGTCTTTCTTCTAGAATCGCCGTACACAAAGGAATTTTAGCAATATGGACCTCATTTTCATCCGCAACCTGATGGTTTCCACCATCGTCGGCCAATACCCGCGCGAGCGGGAAGCCCGACAACAACTGGAATTCAACATAGAGTTGGCCATTCCCGGCATGGCCGTATTTGAAAGCGACAAGCTGGCCGACACCATCAACTACGCGGCGGTGGCCGACTACGTCAAGCGGGAATGCGACACTCATCACTTCAAGCTGCTCGAACGCATGGCCGATCACCTGGCACGCGGCATCATCGCGCAATTCGACACGCCGTACGTGCGTCTTTCCGTAGCCAAGCTGGGTATCCTCCCTGCGGCAAGGCAGGTCGGCGTGGTCGTGGAGCGAAACAGAAACTGAGCCACCATCCTGCACGCCATGCCCCCCATTGGCCGCAATAAGGGATAACCCCGAGGCAACGCCCTCCTGTCATCGACCGGGTCGGCGGGCTGGTCTTGCACCTGGCCGAGCGCCTTTGTGCCCTTCAGGCAACACCCTCCTGTCATCCACCGGGTCGGCAGGACTGCGGCCCACCCGCAGAGATTTGACAATTGGTCGTCATCCCCTCGGCCTGGGTTGGCGTTACTGTTACATCTGCGGGAAGGCCTTATAGTTCCCGAAGGGCGGGGGCGCGACTGAAGCGTTGCGGAACTTTGCACCGCCGCCAGAGCTCAAACAGACGCGCTTTTTGCAGCATGCTCTTGAGGCCGGCGCCCACCTGGTTGTGGAATGCTGGAGTCGTCCCGTTACTTCACAACACGCTTTTGCCAGCCCCATGACCATCATCAGTTGAGGAGGCAGCATGGACGTCATCAGCAGCTTTGCCGCACGCTACGAGCGTACCCGCGAAGAGGAAATGTCGCTCGAGGAATATCTGAGCACATGCAAGCGCGATCCGACCGCCTACGCGACTGCGGCCGAACGCATGCTGGCCGCCATCGGCGAACCCGAGACGGTTGACACGCGCAACAATCCGGCGCTCTCGCGCATATTTGCCAACAAGGTCATCAAGATCTACCCGGCCTTCCGGGAGTTCCATGGCGCCGAGGAAGTCATCGAGCAGGTCGTTTCCTTTTTCCGACACGCCGCGCAGGGCCTGGAAGAGAAAAAACAGATCTTATACCTGCTTGGCCCCGTCGGCGGCGGCAAGTCGTCGATCGCGGAGCGTCTCAAGCAGCTGATGGAACGCGTGCCCTTCTATGCGCTCAAGGGTTCACCGGTCAACGAGTCTCCGCTCGGCCTGTTCGACCCTGCCGAGGACGGACGCATTCTCGAAGAGCAGTACGGCGTGCCGCAACGCTTCCTGACACGAATATTGTCGCCATGGGCGGTCAAACGCCTTGAGGAATATGGCGGAGACATCCGCAAGTTCCGCGTGGTCAAGCGCTACCCGTCGATCCTCAAGCAGATCGCTGTCGCCAAGACCGAGCCGGGCGATGAAAACAACCAGGACATTTCCTCGCTAGTGGGCAAGGTAGACATCCGCAAACTCGAGACTTACGCCCAGGATGACCCGGACGCCTACAGCTACTCCGGCGGGCTGTGCCTTGCCAATCAGGGACTGCTCGAGTTCGTCGAAATGTTCAAGGCGCCCATCAAGGTATTGCACCCCCTGCTCACCGCGACCCAGGAAGGCAACTTCAAGGGCACTGAAGGCTTCGGGGCGATTCCTTTCGATGGCATCGTGCTGGCGCATTCCAACGAGAGCGAGTGGAAGGCGTTTCGCAACAACAAGAACAACGAAGCCTTCCTCGACCGCATCTACATCGTCAAGGTGCCGTATTGCCTGCGGGTTTCCGAAGAGGTGCACATTTACGAAAAACTGGTGCGCAATTCATCTTTGGCAAATGCGACCTGCGCGCCCGGCACCTTCAAGATGATGGCGCAATTCGCCATCCTCACCCGTTTGATGGAGCCGGAGAATTCAAGCCTGTATTCGAAAATGATGGTGTACGACGGCGACAACCTGAAGGACACCGACCCCAAGGCCAAGAGTTTCCAGGAATATCGCGACTACGCCGGCGTCGACGAAGGCATGAGCGGCGTCTCCACCCGTTTCGCCTTCAAGATTCTGTCGAAGGTGTTCAACTTCGATTCCGCTGAAATTGCAGCCAATCCCGTCCACCTCATGTATGTGCTCGAACAACAGATCGAACGCGAACAGTTCGCCGCCGAACTGGAGCAAAAATACCTGACCTTCGTCAAGGAACACCTGGCCGCGCGCTACGCCGAATTCATCGGCAAGGAAATCCAGACCGCTTATCTGGAGTCGTATTCCGAATACGGCCAGAACATCTTCGACCGCTATGTGACCTATGCGGACTTTTGGATCCAGGACCAGGAATTCCGTGACACCGACACCGGCGAGATTTTTGATCGCGCGGCGCTCAACGGCGAACTGGAGAAGATCGAAAAACCCGCCGGCATCAGCAACCCGAAGGATTTTCGCAACGAGATCGTCAACTTCGTCCTGCGTGCGCGGGCCAACAATGGCGGCAAGAATCCGGCCTGGACCAGCTATGAGAAGCTGCGCACGGTGATCGAGAAGAAAATGTTCTCGAATACCGAGGAGTTGCTGCCCGTGATTTCGTTTAACGCCAAGGCCAGCGCTGACGAACAGAAAAAGCATGAGGACTTCGTCAATCGCATGGTCACCAAGGGATACACCGGCAAGCAGGTGCGCCTGTTGTGCGAATGGTATCTGCGCGTGAGAAAGAGCTCCTGATTCGAACCGACACGACGGCAACCAAAACCCACCATGCTGCAACAGATCATCGATCGGCGGCTTTCCGGGAAGAACAAGTCCATCGGCAATCGGGAGCGCTTTCTCAAGCGCTACCGCGAGCAGATCAAGGACGCGGTGCGGCGTGCGGTGGGCGAGCGCAGCATTCGCGATATCGACAAGGGTGAAACGGTCACCGTCCCGAAGAAGGATGTGTCCGAACCCGCGTTCAAGCATGGCAAAGGCGGCGTACGCGAACACGTAATTCCGGGCAATCGCGAATACTCGCGCGGCGATCGCATCGAGCGGCCAAAGGGCGGAGGCGCAGGGGGCGGAGGGCGCGCCAGTCAGGATGGTGAAGGGGAAGACGACTTTGCATTCACACTGTCGCGCGAAGAGTTCATGCAGGTCTTTTTCGAGGACCTGGCGCTGCCAAACCTGGTCCGCAC
>JAYVST010000618.1:0-3349 GCA_043775255.1 Burkholderiales bacterium | reverse complement strand
CCACCGCCCAATCATCGGCGCCGCACCTACGGGGTGCTGGCGCCGAACTCACCTGCGCTATGCGGTCACGGCACTGGCGCAGCCGACCGAGATTGCCGCCGCACCGACGATCACCAACAAGCGCGCATCGCGCCGGCTGACAGTGCGCAATACGTTGATGCGCCGCGAGTGGAACTCGCCCTCGAATTCGCCGATCGCTTGTGCCAGGCTCGGAAGGTCGGTAGCCGGCACGCGGTCCGCCACCCGCAGCGGATACACCGCATCGAAATACGTCCGCGACACCTTGCTTCTCCTTCGAACCAGAAAGAAACATTGTCGGCGCCCTCTGCGACAAAATGCGTCGCACTACGGCCGGGGGCGGGGGCATGCGGAAATCGCGGCCGCCCTCCCGCCCCTTGGCTTTGGTGCCGCCACGCGCCATGGTGAAATGCATTCGGTACGATATACTTGGCAAGTAGGTGTTACCTATAGGAATAGTGATGAAAACCTTATCGCTAAAGATTCCGGAGAAGATGGATCAACGCATCGCTCATGAGGTCCTGCGCCGACGCATTCCCAAAAGTGTCTTGGTGCGGGAGGCGCTTGATCAATTTTTATCCGGGAGCAAGTCGTCTAAGAAACAAGCATCCGTGTCCGACTTGACGCGCGATCTGGCCGGCAAATACCGCGGCGGGCCAAGCGATCTGTCGACCAATCCGAAATACATGGACGGGTTCGGCAAGTAATGTCGGTCACGCTGGTTGACACCGGCCCGTTGGTTGCATACCTAAGTGGCGCTGACAGTAAGCACGATTGGGCGCTTGCCGCTTTCGAATCGTTGGCGCCGCCGCTATTGACCTGCGAGGCAGTCATCACCGAAGCGTGCTTCCTCTTGCTGCGCAGCTTCAAGTCTTGCGATTTGGTGCTGCAAATGCTGGATCGTGGCGCCGTCGAGATCGGATTCAGCTTGGCAAACGAGCGCGTGAGGATACGAAATCTGATGCAACGCTATGCCGATACGCCGATGTCGCTCGCCGATGCCTGCCTTGTTCGTATGTCCGAACTGCTGCCTGACAGCAGGGTGTTGACAATGGATAGCGACTTCTCGGTTTACCGGCGGCATGGCCGCCAGGCGATTCCGTTGTTGACGCCATTCACATGAATGACTATTGTGTGTGGAACCGGAGATGTTCGCGATGGCGCCGCAAGGCGTCTCGGTGCACTTCGCACGCATGGTGGCAAAGGGCGCCAACGGCACGCTCGACGGCATCGAGGAACGCATCACCACCCAGCTGGCGCATATCGACGAGACCGTCGAGTTGCTGTCGATGATCCGCCCCGACGTGATCGCGCTGGCCCACACCGCCACCAGCTACCGGCTCGGCATCGAAGGCGAAAGAACGCTCACCCAAAGGCTCGAAGCCAACACCGGCGTGCCGTTCATTTCGGCCTTCGGCAGCGTGGTGGCGAAAAGCCCGATCGGGATGAAATCGCGCAGCGCGTCGTACGGCAGGTTGGGATAGACCACTGGCCCGATGCCGAGCGGATTGGCGGCGGCCAGCAGCGTGTAGCCGTCGGCCGGCGCCTTGGCTGCCTGCGCGTGGCCGATGGTGGCGCCGGCGCCCGGCCGGTTCTCCACGATCACCTGCTCTCTCCAGTGCACTCCCATGCGTTGGGCCACGCTGCGGGTGAGGATGTCGATGCCACCGCCCACCGCATACGGCGTGATGATGCGCACCGGGCGCTGCGGAAAATCGGCCGCAGACCCACGCCCGGCGCCCAGCGCAAGTACGAGAAAGACGGCTACGGCACTTGAGAGTCGCATCGCGGGTCCGCTGGCCTTCTACCTGGTTGCGTCAGGATGATCTACGGCGCCTTGATGCCGGCCGCCTTCACCAGACGTTCGTTGTCGACCAGTTCGCGGCGCCGCAACGTGTCGAACTCCTCGGGCGACATGGTCCAGGGCTCCGATCCCAGTTTCGCCAGCCGTTCTTTCATGTCCGGCGCGTTCATCGCCTTGACGATTTCGCGGTTCAGGCGATTGACGATGGGGCGCGGCGTTTTCGACGGTACCAGGATGCCGAGCCAGGTGCTGTAGTTGGCGTTGGGCACCACCTCGTCGATGGCCGGAACATCGGGCATGACGCCGACCCGGCGCGACACCATGGCAAGCGCGACCAGCTTGCCGTCACGCATGCCGGCCTGCGCCGACGCCAGTGCGGTGTAGGTGAAATCGATGCGCCCCGCCATCACCTCCAGCAAGCCGTCGGTGGAACTCTTGAACGGAATGTGCAGGCCGCTCCAGCCCGCGCCCAAACGGAATTTCTCCGCGCTGATGTGGGTGGTGGTGCCGACCCCGGCCGACGCATAGGTGATGGACTCGGGCCTGGCCTTCGCCGCCGCGATCAGTTCAGCCACGGTATTGATTCCCCTGGAACGCGCCACCACCAGCACCAGCGGGTTCTCGATCAAGGTGGTCACGCCGGAAAAATCGCGCGCCGTATCGAACGGAATGCCGGCCATCAGCGACGGCACGATGGTATGCGACGAGGAATCGCTCAGGAGCGTATAGCCGTCGGCCGCCTGCGCCAGTACATGCGCTGCGGCGATGGTGCCGGCAGCGCCCGCACGGTTCTCGGCGACAAACGATTGCCCCATGCTCTTGCCGAGCGCCTCGTTGAGCAGGCGCACCACCACGTCGATGCCGGAGCCCGGTCCGTAAGGGATAAGCACCTTGACCGGCTTGGTCGGATAGGCCGGTTCCTGGGCCGCAACGAAAGCGCCACCCGCAAGCAGCCACGCGCAAAGGCCGATGCCGAGCCGCCGCAGTATGTTTGTCAGCATGTCGTTTCCCTCCTTTGTAGAAGCGTCAGGCAGGTGCTGCAGGAACCATCGCCTCCCAATCGCGCGGCAGATCGATTTTCTTGCCCACCGGGAAGCCGAGCCGCCCATTCTGCGCGAACACGTAGGCATTGGTGCGCAACGGGTCGCCGGTCACGACGACCATGAAGTCTTCCGGCTTGAACACCTGCGGCACCAGCCGATTCGGGTCGTCGGACTGGTGGAACACGTCCTTCGGGATGCGCCCCGCCTCGGATTCCTCCGCCAGATTCCAGATCGGCTTGTTCATCCACACGCGCAGGTTGCGCTCGACCTCCCAGGCCGGCGTGCGGGCGTGGTCGAACAGGTATTGCTTGACGTCGCGCTTGGACCAGCCCGCCTTGGAGATGGTCTGGGCCAGGATCGGCGTCAACAGCACCAGCGGGCGCAAGGTGCCATAGGCCGAGCCGAGCAGGAAGGTCAGTTGCCATGTCATCTGGCGCATCAGGGTATGGGCAACGTTGTCGAGGATCTCCTGCGGCGTGGCGCC
>JAYVST010000617.1:0-4926 GCA_043775255.1 Burkholderiales bacterium | reverse complement strand
TGCCGGACTTCATCGCCAAGCTCGACGGCGGCAAGCGCAATGTCATCATCGAGATCAAAGGGCAGACCGATGAGCAGACGGACGCCAAGAAGCGTGCGGCGCAACAGTGGTGCGACGCCGTGAATGCAGATGGGAGCCACGGCCAGTGGGAATTCGTGCAGATTGAATCGCGGCCGACTATCCCAGGACGGCTGGCAGAAGTGTTGGCTGGGTAGTACCGGCGCTGCTCCCAGCCTGGACGTCGGGTGGCCGATGGGCGAAGCACGGGACGAAGCGTCCCGCTCGCGCCTATGCGCACAGATCGGGCTGGCAGTGATCGCGACCACTTTCACCCTGATCGCGGTGTTCCTGCCGACCGCGTTCATGAGCGGCATCGCCGGCAAGTTCTTCAAGCAGTTCGGCTGGACCGCCTCGCTGGCCGTGTTTGCCTCGCTGGTGGTGGCGCGCATGCTCACGCCGATGATGGCGGCCTACCTGATGCAGGCGACCGAAGACCGCATCCAGAAGGACGGCCGCGTAATGCGCACGTACATGCGCATGGCGGCCTGGTGCCTGAAGTACCGCTGGGCAACCATTGGCGCGGCACTGGCGTTCTTTGTCGGTTCGGCCGCCCTGATCCCGCTGCTTCCCACCGGCTTCATCCCACCGGACGACAACTCGCAAACCCAGGTGCATGTGGAGTTGCCGCCCGGCGCCACCCTGGCGCAGACGCGCGCGGCGGCCGAGCGCGCGCGCGCGCTGATCACCCCGGTGCAATATGTGAAAAGCGTCTACACCACCATCGGTGGCGGCGCCGCCGGCAGCGATCCGTTCGCGCCGCAGGGCGCCTCCGAAGTACGCAAGGCCACGCTCACCGTGCTGCTCGATTCGCGCGAGGTGCGCACCACCAAGAAGCAGGCGACGGAGCAACAGCTGCGCGAGGTGCTGGTCGATCTCCCGGGGGTGCGCACCAAGGTGGGCCTGGGCGCCTCGGGCGAGAAATACATCCTCGTGCTCACCGGCGACGACCCGCAGGTGCTCGCCAGCGCGGCGCTGGACGTGGAGCGCGACCTGCGCACCATCCCCGGCATTGGCAGCGTGGCCTCTACCGCGGCGCTGATCCGCCCGGAGCTTTCGGTCACGCCCGACTATGCACGCGCAGCCGATCTGGGCGTGACCACGGCGGCCATCGGCGAGGCCTTGCGCATCGCCACCATCGGCGACTACGACGTCGCGCTGCCGAAGCTCAACCTGCCGCAGCGCCAGGTGCCGATCATGGTCAAGCTCGACGACGCTGCCCGCCGCGATTTGCGCCTGCTTCTGCGCCTGCCGGTGCCCTCGACCAAACCGGAGGTGGGCGCGGTGATGCTGGGCCAGGTGGCGAAACTGGAAATGGGCAGCGGCCCCGCGCTGATCGACCGCTACGACCGCGCGCGCAACATCAACTTCGAGATCGAACTCTCCGGCGTGCCGCTGGGCGAGGTGACGGCGGCGGCGAAGGAACTGCCGTCGATCCGCAACCTGCCGGCCGGCGTCAAGCAGATCGAGATCGGCGACGCCGAGGTGATGGGCGAACTTTTCGCCAGCTTCGGCCTGGCCATGCTGACCGGCGTCTTGTGCATCTACATCGTGCTGGTGCTGCTATTCCACGACGTGCTGCAGCCGGTGACGATCTTGGCCGCGCTGCCGCTCTCGCTGGGCGGGGCCTTCGTGGCGCTCCTGGTGACAGGCAAGAGTTTTTCGATGCCGTCGCTCATCGGGCTCATCATGATGATGGGTGTGGCGACCAAAAACTCCATCCTGCTGGTGGAGTACGCCATCGTCGCGCGGCGCGACGGCATGAGCCGGTACGACGCGCTGATGGACGCCTGCCACAAGCGGGCGCGGCCGATCATCATGACCACCATCGCGATGGGCGCGGGCATGCTGCCCATCGCCATCGGCAGCGGCGCGGCCGATCCGTCGTTCAGGAGCCCGATGGCCACGGCCGTGATCGGCGGACTCATCACCTCGACCTTCCTGTCGCTGCTGGTGATTCCGGTGGTGTTTACCTACATCGACGATCTCGCGCAGTTGATCGGGCGCGGCTGGGGCCGATTGCGCGGCAGGCCGGTGGTAAAGGCGGTGGGGCCGGTCGGTGGGGCCGGTCGGTGAGGCCGGTCGGTTCTTTCATGGCGCAGGTCGAAGGCGAATTATGATCGCAAGGATAATTGCACCATAATCGATCCGATGGCAGATGGGCCTCGACCCGATTTCGAGATGATCCTACTTCTTTCCCGGACGCCGCCCGGCCTTCGGGACACGTGTCAGCGAAATCTTTTGCGACTGCGGAAATCGCGCCAGATGCCACTCCCGGAATCCGTGGTCCTCGAATCCGTAGTCGCCACGGCCAGCGCGCCAGAGAATGCCCTTTTCCTTCAGTGCATCCAGCGCGCCTTGCACGACCGACGTTGAGAGTTCTTGCCCGGCAACCGCCGCGTAGCCTGCCAGCGCGTCGGAAGAAAATGGCGTTCGGCCGACCGGCATTCGGGCGAAGGCATCGAGCACGATCTTCTGTGGACTGGACAATTGGTTGTAGGCCGCCTCGTAATCCTGGCTGGCGATCGCCTGAATCTCCTGCACCCGATGCTCGACCAATTCGTCCAATGCCTTGGCGCCGCCAAGTTCGGCGAACGCCTTGCCCACGATGTCCTTGAGCTTTTCGGGAAGACAACCGACAAGCCTGAACACGCTTTCCAGCGTTGCGGCCGAGAATTTCTGTTTGGGCGGTGTCCGCTTGTTCAGCCAGTCCGCATAGGCCTTGACGAAAGCCACGTCAAGCAGGGGAAAGCGGGTGACGTTCGCCCCGTAGAACGGCAGCTTCTTGTCGACCACCAGTTGGGCGAGCTTTTCGCGGTTTGATCCCGTCATCACCAGGCGGAATCGCTTTCCCGCGTCCCCCTGGTTGAGTTGGTCGCGCGCCGCCTTCAAGGCGAATAGCGCGTTGGTACCCGCCGCGGTGGTCAGCGCGTGCTGTGCTTCATCAACCAGGAGGGCGATTGCCTTGCCGCTCTTGCGGTTCAATCGTTCCAGTGCGGCGGACAATGTCAAGCCACCCGGTCTGCCAACCTTGGCCAGCTCGAAGTTGAGTGCGCCCATCACGCTGACCTTTTCCAAGCCGGCACCCTTGGCCGCCTTCATCACGACTCCCTCGTATCGTGCCATGGCCAACTGCACGGCCTCGGCGATGAGGTCCGCCGGATCACGGGTCTGATCGGCCCATAAATCGACGTAAAGCGTCTCCCATCCGCGTGACTGCATTTCCGGGACCAGGTCCTCGCGCAGGAAGGTGGACTTGCCGATGCGCCTGGGCGCGGCAAGAAACAATCCGGATGAGGCGTCGATCACCCCCGTGCCTTCGAGTGCATCGCAATACCCTCTGGCCAAGTCCCGGCGGTGATAGGTGAATGGCTCGGCCATGTATTTTCTCCGGAAATTATTATTTAATTATCCTATTTTCATAATTTTATATTTTTTCGCATAAATATGGATAATTTTCTTCTTGCCCGAACCGGCGACCTCGGCCCCCCGACATGCCCTACCCGCTTGCCGGCTTCGATGTTGGCGTCCGGGCCGGCACATCCGGCCTTTCGCGGCCGCCCCTGTCAGGGGTTCGGCATGGCATCGTGCGTGCCCGAGGTTACATACACCGTGCCGGTGAAGCAGGACACCGGCTTGCCGTCGGCGCGCGTCACATCGACCCGGTAGACCGCCAAGCGGCGCGAGCGCGACACCTCCTGCGCGCGCGAGGTCAGCATTTCGCCGGGTAGCACCGCGAGTTGATAGGTGATGTGCGCATCGATGGCCGCCGCCACCGCACCATGCGAGTTCGACGCCAGCCCGAAGGTGGCGTCAGCCAGTGTGAAGATGACGCCGCCGTGGCAGGTGCCGTTGAAGTTGAGGTGTTGCGCGCCGACCTGCAACTGCATGACGGCGAAGCCCGGCCCCGCATCCGTGCAGGCGGCGCCCAGGGTGCGCGAACAGACGTCGGCTTCAGCCAGGCGCATGACGTGCGCCTGGATGTCGGCATCAGTCATGGCCGTAGAGATGCGCGCCACGCCGGGAGGCGGCGTGCAGAGGGCATTTTTTCATCGACCCAGTTTACCAACCGCCCGCCAGGCCACGTTCATCCGGCACTCCACGCCCGGCTTCCGCCATTCATTTTCCGCGCGCCGACCCGGCAGGGCAGGTACCGGCTCGCGCGTGCCTACGACGTGTTACCCGCCAATTCAGGCCAGGGCAATCAGGATTTCATCGTCGGAACCAGCGGTCGCAACGCCACCTTTGCCAATGCGATGTCGCAGTGCGAGCTGTTTGGCCGTACCCCCGCGCAGGCAGCCGCCGAAATTGTCCGGGTCATTCAGGTGGTCGATGGCTGGCGCGAGCACTTCGCCAGGTGCGGCGTGACAGCAGCGGACCTTGCAAGCTTGGCCGAGCGCATCGATGGGCGTCAGCTGCTTGGTGAGAGGCGGAGTTTCGATCCTGCGAAATACACGGCGCCGATGAAGGCGGTGCTGCGACGGAGTCCTTTCGCGGGGTAGCGGCTTTAAGGAACTGTGGGACAAGTCCGGTCGCCGAGTGCGGCGATCTATCGTTGCCCCGGCGCTTCGGCACATCGATGATGTATCAACGCCGGAATTGCGCAAGTTGCTGCCATGGGGGTGAATGCAAATTTATATTTTAATAAATCATAAACGATACAATAACTTAATTAATAAATCGTGTACGATGTATTATGAATTTAGATACTTCCATCCCCGTAGCGGCTCGCACGTCGCCGGCCGGGGTGCCCGCAGTCATGCGCTCGCTTGTAAAACTGGGGCATGACATCGACGTGGCGCGCAAGAAGCGCCAATTGACAGTCGCCGCCCTGTGCGGCCGCGCCGGCATTTCCGCAACCTTGTACAA
>JAYVST010000616.1:0-1989 GCA_043775255.1 Burkholderiales bacterium | reverse complement strand
CGCACGCTTGAGAACGAAACCGTCAGGGGCAAGCTGATCGCTTCCGGCGTGGTGCCGGCGCCGGGCACGCCGGCCGCGCTGGCGGCGCTGCAAAAGGCCGACAGCGAGAAGTGGGCGCGCATCATCCGCTTGAAGAACATCAAGGGCGAGTAAACCTTGACCACGGATGCGAAAGGGCGGCGCAGCGGCGTGTTGCGCATCGGCGCCGGCGCCAGCTACGCCGGCGACCGGATCGAGCCGGCCGCCTTGCTGGCCGCTCACGGCAAGCTCGACTACCTGGTGTTCGAGACCCTGGCCGAGCGCACCATCGCGCTGGCCAACCTGTTGCGCATGAAGGATCCGGCGGCCGGCTACAACGAACTGCTCGAAGAACGCCTGCGCGCGGTGTTGCCGCATTGCATGGCCTACCGGACCCGCATCGTCACCAGCATGGGGGCGGCCAATCCGGCGGCCGCCGCGCTGAAGACGGCCGCGATCGTGCGCGACATGGGGCTGGCGCCGATGAAAATCGCCGCGGTGCAAGGCGATGATGTGCTCGACTATTGCCGTGCCCATGCGCAGACGCTGCCGATCATGGAAACCGGCCTGCCCCTGTCCACGCTGGAAGGCGAAATGGTGTCGGCCAACGCCTATCTTGGCGCCGACAACATCGTCGAGGCGCTGCGGCAGGGCGCCGACATCGTCATCACCGGGCGCGTTGCCGATTGCTCGTTGTTCCTGGCGCCGATGATCCATGAATTCGGCTGGGCGATGGACGACTGGAACCTCCTCGGGCAGGGGCAGGTGTGCGCCGACATGGTCGAATGCGGCGCGAATGTGTCCGGCGGATTCTTTGCCGACCCGGGATACAAGGAGGTGCCTGATCTCGGCAACCTCGGCTATCCGTTGCTGGAGATGTCGCCCGACGGCGGCTGCGTGGTGGGCAAGGTGGACGGCACCGGCGGGGTGATCGACCGCGCCATCTGCACCGAACAGATGCTCTATGAAATCCACGATCCGGCCGACTACATCACGCCCGACGTGGTGGTCGATTTCACGCAGGTGAAGCTCGATGAAGTAGGCAAGGACAGGGTGCGCATCAGCGGCGGTCGCGGCCGAGCGCGGCCCGAGCGTCTCAAGGTGTCGGTGGGGCTGCGCGAAGGCTGGATCGGCGAGGCCGAGATCACCTATGCGGGCCTGGGCTGCGTGAACCGCGCGCGCCTGGCCGAGCAGGTGGTGCGCGAACGGCTGCGCATCGGCGGGGTGACGTTGCAGGAATTGCGCGTCGACTACATCGGCATGAATTCCCTGCATGGCCCGGCGTCCCTGGCGACACTGCACGAACCGTATGAAGTGCGCTTGCGCTTCGCCGGCCGCGCGCGCGCAAGGCGCGATGCCGCGAAGCTTGCAGGCGAGGTCGAAACCTTGGTCGGCAAGGGGCCGGCGATGTCCTCGCTGCCGCGCACCCAAGTGCGCGAAGTGCTGGCGATCTACTCGGTGCTGATCCCGCGTGCTGCCGTGAAGCCGGAAATCGTGATGCATGAGGTGGGCGCATGACGCGCTTTTACCTGCGTGAAATCGCCCATGCGCGGGCCGGCGACAAAGGCGATACCTGCAACATCGGCCTTATCGCCTACCGCCCGGCCTACTACCCGCTCATGGTCGAGCAGATCACGGTGGAGCGCGTGCGCGCGCATTTCGGCGCTCTGGTCAAAGGAGCGATCAGGCGCTACGAAATGCCCAACGTCGAGGCGCTCAACTTCGTGCTGGAGAACGCCCTGGGTGGCGGGGTCACCCGGTCGCTTTCGCTCGACCCGCACGGCAAGTCCTACGGGGCGTTAATTCTCACCATGGCGGTAACGGTCGACGATGGCAGCGCGGCGCAACTGCGGGCGCAGGGCCGCACGCCCTTGCCATGAGCGCATCCGGCGGCCGCGTCAGGTTGGGCGTGGATGAAGCCCGCGCGCTGGCGCTGGCCGCCTTGGGTGGCATCGGCTACGAAGAAGCAGA
>JAYVST010000615.1:0-9577 GCA_043775255.1 Burkholderiales bacterium | reverse complement strand
CGGTACCACCGAGAACGCGGTGCGAACTCAGCTCTGGATCGCTTTGATCGCCATGCTCATGCTCAAGTACCTGCAACACTCGTCCAAGTTCGGCTGGAGCATGTCCAACCTGGTGGCGCTGCTGCGAATGAACCTGTTCACCCACCGCGATTTGATGGCCTGGATCGATCAGCCCTATGCCATCCCGCCCGATTCTCTCGTAGACCACCCTCAGGCCTCTCTTGCTTTCGCCTGATCTTGGACAGCATCCGACCAAGGCACCTACTCGAAACACCCAAACAAACGATTTCTTCCCCCTCTCTCAGCTTCCCAAACACTGACCGATTTCGATTATCTTGGACAGCAATGAGATCCGCGATTGGATTGTCTGCAACTACGTCGTGCGCTAACTGATCGTCGGCGAGCGCATCGTCGTCCTGCGAGCCTGGCACCATCGTGAAGATCGCCAAGCATAGCGGCTGAACTCAGTTTCTGCACCTTTACGCCTTCACATCACCCGGCGCGAAGTTCTGCGGCGGGTGTATTCACTCAAACTTCGCCTGAACGCAAGCGGCGGCGACGGTGCTACACTTTTCGAGACATATTGATCGATTGAACAATTAGGCGCGATGCGCGCCGCGAAGGAGACGTGATGAGCGCCATCCCCATGCGCAAGCCGGCCGCCGCACCCAGGGCCGCCAGGTGCTTGACCGCCGCAGAGGCGAAACAGGCAGCCGCCGCGCTGGTGCCCAAACTGGCCGAGCGCGCCGCCGAGGCCGAGCGCATCCGCCGCACGCCGCCGGAAACCATTGCCGATTTGCACGACGCGGGTCTGCTGCGCATGATGCAGCCGAAGCGCTTCGGCGGTTCCGAACTGGGGCTCGACGCATTGATGGATGTGGTGCTGGAGTTGTGCCGCGGCTGCGGCTCGACGGCGTGGACGTTCTCCAACCTCGCCTCGCACGCCTGGAATATCGGCCAGATGGAGCTGGCGGCGCAGGAGGACATGTGGAACGACAATCCCGAGGCGCTGGCAGCCACCGGTCTCGCGTTTCCATGTGGCAAGGCGACCAAGGTGGAAGGCGGTTACCGGCTCTCCGGGCGCTGGCCGTTTGCCAGCGGCGTCGATGCCTCCGACTGGATGTTCGTCGGGGCCATGGTCGAGCAGGCGGGCGGGCCGCCTGAGCGCCGATTCTTCATGGCGCCGCGCCCCGATTTCGAGAGCCTCGACAACTGGCAGGCCTATGGCCTGGGCGGCACCGGCAGTCATGACGTGGTAATCAAGGAGGCGTTCGTGCCGGTGCACCGCACCGTTTCGGCGGAGATTTTCGCCGCCGGTCAGAACGTGCCGGGCGCCAAGGTGTATGCGGACAACCGCCTGTTCCAGATGCCCACTTTCGCAGCGTTTGCCTACGTGCTCGCTACCGTACCGCTCGGCACCGCGAAGGCCGCAGTGGAGCAGTTCATCAGCGGCTTGCGCCATCGCGCCGGCACCTACACCGGTGTGCGGGTGGCTGAACTTGCGCCGGTGCAGGCCCGCATCGCGGAGGCGACCTCGTGCATCGAATTCGCCGAGGTTGTTATGCGGCGCGACTGGCAGGAGTTGGAGTCGGGTGTGATGGCGGGCGGATTCCCCAGCATGGAAACGAAGCTGCGCTGGAAGCGCAACGTCGCCTTCGCCATGACCCTGATCGTGCGCGCCGTCGATACCCTGATGCCGGCGGCCGGTGCGGGCGGGTTGTCGTTGAACCTGCCGCTGCAACGGCAATTCCGCGATATCCATGCGGCTTCGGCGCACATTGCGCTTACATGGGACGTGCATGCGGCGGCTTACGGGCAGAGCGCGTTGGGCTTGCAGCCGCAGGGCGGGTTGCTTCTGTAGTTTCCGCGGCAGGCCTGTTTCGTCGAGTTTGGCCAGGGCGATTCATGCTCGCGCTGATTGGGCGCGGGGCCGTGGCCGGCGACTGCGTCGGGGCGTATCATGTTTCATTCAGAAAGCGTGGTAGATCCGGATTCAAACATGCAGGCTCCGACTTTTGATGTTTCCAGGCGCCCAAGATCGCTCAAGGAAGTTGCCGAACTGGGCGTCGAGTTCGGCGACATCGACAGCTTTCTGCGCGAATTCCTCGACGAGTTCTATCTCGAACGCAGTGCGGCCGCGCGTGCCGGCATGCTCAGTGTCGAACCGCCTTTGGTTGCGAACGAAAAGGCCAACGCCTATCTCGCCGCGGTTGCGGAGCATCTTGCCCGACGCAACCTCATTCCAATGCCCGAATGGATCGAGGGCAAGGCGCGGTTTCTCAGGCGCGCCTTTTTTCCCGCTGAACTCGAATCCTTGAAGGCCACACTTCTAGCCGAAAGTCCGACAGCGTTTCGTCGCCGGATGATTTTCGTTGGGGCGGACCCGCTTTACAGACCCCGGCGGGATTCCAGCGGGATCTGATTCGTTTCAGGAGCAAGGCGCGCATGGCGATTCTCGGCAAGGAAGACATTTTGCGGGGCTTGCGCAAGATCGACGCCAAGGTAAGGGCAGCGGGTCTGATCGTCGATTTGGCCGTCTATGGCGGCGCGGCGCTTGCAATTGCTTTCAATCTCCGGCATGCGACGCGTGATGTCGATGCCGTCGTTCGCGGCTCTCCCGATTTCCTGCGCGGTGCTGCCGCCGAAGTGGCAGCCGAGGAAGGTTGGCCCGAGAATTGGCTCAACGACGGCGTGAAGGGATTCACGTCGAACAACGAGAAAATGCGGCTCATGGAGGACTTCGAGGCTCCCGGGGATTGCGGACTGAGAATTCACATTCCAGTCCCTGAGTATCTTTTCGCGATGAAATGCATGTCGATGCGCCCGGAGGGGATCGACGGGTCGCATGACATCTCGGATATCGAGGCGTTGGCGGACGAGGCCGGCATCACGGGTGCCGTTGAAGCCCTGGCTCTGGTGGAAAGCTTCTATCCGTCCGCGCGCATACCGCCGAAAGTGAGATTCGGTGTGGAAGAGATCATGGAGCGGGTGGTGGCGCGCAGGATGCGGAACTTGGGTTGACGGCGCTGAGAAAGTGCAATCGGGCAGGTAGCCGATGGCGGGTGTTCAAGTTGTCCGCATCAATCCGCGCAAGCCGGCATCGAACGACGCACCGGGAAAGACATCCTGCAACTGGCGCTCGCCTATGCCGAAGCCGGAACGCAGCACCTGCGCGAACACGCTGCGAAAGTCGTGATGTACCGGCAGGTCGCGGCCGTCGTTCAGGTTGCCTCGGGCCATGCCGCTCCATTGGCCGTGCCAGCGCCCGCCATTGACCCGGTCGCCGATCAGCCACAGGGTGTTGCCGTGGCCGTGGTCGGTGCCGCGGGTGCCGTTTTCGGCGGCGGTGCGACCGAATTCGCTCGCCACGGCGATAACATCGCCGGGCTCGCCGAAGTCGCGGCGCAATTGCGCCAGCGCGTTGGCGAGGTTGCCGAGGTTCTGCGCCAGGTTGCCGGTGGCCGCGCCCTGGTTGGCATGGGTGTCCCAACCGCCGGCGGACAGGAAGCCCAGGCGCAGGCGGCGGTCGTTGCGCATCAGGGTGCCCAAGTGGCGCGCGTCCTGTGTCAGGCCGATGGCGGCGGCGGCGCCGTTGTCGGCCGCGTTCATCTCGCTCATCAGTTCCTGCGCGCTGGCCATGCGGCTGTCGGCGCCCTGGCGGAAGGCCTTGGCCATTGCGTCCTGCCCGGCGTACAGGTCGAAGAGGGCGGCACGTGCGCGCTCGTTGCCGAGCACGCCTTCGCGGGTGGCCGCCGGGCCGCGCGGAATCAGGCGCACTTGCGCCGGACCGGAGAGGATTTTCGGATTCGCTTCGCCCACGCCGAGCGCCACCGGCGTGGCAATGCCGCGCAGCCCCGCCAGGCTGTTGAGCCAGCCGCGCTCCGCGTTGCTCTTGCCCGGCGTGCCGATCTCCCAGTGCACTTGCGCCTCGAAATGCGAGCGGGTCGGATCGGGCGAGCCGGCTGCGGGAACAAAGCCGAGCACGCCGCTCTGCCACAGCGGCAGAAGAGGCGCCATGGCCGGATGGAGGGCGAAGGTCTGGTCCAGCTTCAGGGCAGCCTCGGCGCTGCCGTCCGGCGCCGGAATGGCGATGTTCGGGCGCAAACGTGCATAGTCGAGGTCGGCATAAGGGACGGTGGCGGAGAGCCCGTCATAGGCGCCGCGCAGGAATACCAGCACCAGCCGCCCTTCCTTGAACTGCGGCGCGCTCTGGGCCCAGGCGGGTGCATGCAGCGCGGCGCCGGTGATTGCGGCGACGCTTGCCAAAAGGCGGCGCCGGTTCGAAGAGAAGGCGTTGTGCACGATGATCATCCTCGCTATTTGCTCATGAAGTCGGGACTTGCCAACATCAGCCCGGGGCGCAGCGGCGCCGGTTCCTGCGCGATGCGGGTTCGCGTTGCCGCGCTCAGGTACGTGTTCAGATGCACCGGTTCGGCGGCCTGGCGTCCCAGGGCGACGGCGAAATCGGCGCGCCGCGTCAGCGCTTCGGGCGCCATCCAGGTCGCAGCGTCGGTCTTGTAGCCGTCCGGGGTCTGCCAGCCGTGCACGGGCTGGCCGGCACCGGCCAAGAACCCGAGCGCCTGGGCAAAGTCGCGCCGGTCCTGCGCGCCGCCCAGCGCGGTCAAGGCCGAGCAGGCATAGTCGAACGGCGTCTTGAAAAGTTTTTGGTCGGCCTGCCAGAACTCCGGTGCTTCGACCAGCGTACGCAGAATCGCGCGGGTGTCGCCGCCGGAGGCGCTGAAGCTGCGCGCGAGCCGGTCGACCAAGGCAGGCGCGGGCTGGTCGGAAACGAAGAAGGTCGCCAGGCGTGTGGCGATGCGCCGCGCCGTGGCCGGGTGGCGTGCCAGCATGCGGATCGCCTCCTCGCCTTCAGCCTGGCCGCGGGCCTGATAAGTGACGCCGAGGAGTTTCTTCTCGCCCGAATCGTGCAGGCGCTCGGCAAAGCGGAATCCCGAGGGCTCCAGGGGGCCGACAGTCCAGCCGGTGAGGATGCGCGCGAGTTCGCGCACGTCGCCCTGGGTATAGCCGCCGTTCACGCCCAGGGTATGCAGCTCCATGAGTTCGCGCGCATAGTTTTCGTTCAGGCCGCGCGTGCGTCCGAGCGCGCCGCCGCTGCCGTCGGCCACGCTTTGTGCCTGATCCAGATAGAACAGCATGGCCGGGTGGCGGGCGCTGGCCAGCAACAGGTCCTCGAACCGGCCCATGGCGTGAGGACGGATCACGTTGACCACATAGTGGCCGGCAAAGGGCCGCACCGGGCCCTTGCCGACAAACACGTTCAAGTGGTTGAACCAGAATTCGGTCATGCGCGCCAGGAGCGGGTTCTCCATATCCGGCCGGCTGCAGGCGGCGATGCGCCAGACAGCGGACTCGCGGGCGGCGTCGCGGCTGAACATGTTGTCGTTCATGGCGGCGGGGCCGGGCGCGGCCGACGCCAGGGTGGCCACTGTCGGGGTGGTCGTTGTCGGGTGGGTCGTTGTCGGGTGGGTCGGCGCCGGGGTGGCCATTGTCGGTGTGGCCGTTGCGGGCGCGCCAGCGTCCTTCTTCGGCTGTTTTTCGCGCGCCGCCTTGCGCGCCTCTCGTTCCTCGCGAAAGGCCTCGAAGATCGCGCCGATCGGCTGGTTGAAATGGGTCAGCTCGGGCGGAATCCGCGCCGGCTCGCCGCTGGCACGCTTTGCCGCATCGATTTGTTGCAGCGCCCAGGCCTGCGCCCCGCCGCGTGCCGCAATCTCGGCGCTGATGGCGGCGGTGGGGCCATAGCCCAGGCGCGAACTGGCGCGCCAGGCCGCGTTGGCAGCCGCATCCTGCGCCTGCAAGGGAGAGGTGCAGGCGGCCAGCAGGCCGGCACAGGCGATTTTTCGCAGCATCGTGACCTCCGGAAAACGGGGTATGCAAATGCTAACGGCTCGGCTGCCTCATGGTTGAACCGGCGTGGCGGAATTAGCGTAAGAAAGTATTGCAAGCGCAGCCTGGCATGCATCGTGCATAATCGATTCGAGGGGGTGTGCGACCCTCTGCCTGTCCTGCGCCAGACCTCGCGACCCATTCGGCTGCGGGAAGGGGCGCAGGTTCAAGGATGTCCGTGCGGCTTGCGCACCAAGTTGCACTTTTTCGGGGGAACCGTGTCATGCAAAAGAATCTGATCATCCTCACCGCCGCACTGCTCGCCCCCTGCGCCGCCTCGGCCCAGGACAAGGTGCGCTTTCAGACCGACTGGGTCGCCTCCGGCGAGCATGCGGCCTACTACGGCGCCCTCGTCAAGGGCATCTGGGCGCAGGAAGGGTTGGACATCACCATTACCCGCGGCTATGGCAGCGGCGATACCGCCACCAAGGTTGGGGCCGGGGCGGCGGACTTCGGCGTGTCGGACATCGGCGCGGTGTTGACAGCGCGGGCACGCGCCAACATTCCGATCAAGACCATCGCTTCGGTCTATTCCTATTCGCCCCATTCCCTGTTCGTGCTGAAAAGCTCCGGCATCACCAGCTTCAAGGGGCTGGAAGGCAAGAAGATCGGCATCACGCCCGGCAACAGCCACAAGCTCTACTTTCCGAAAGTGGCGGCCAAGTCGGGCACCGACCCGAACAAGATCGTCTGGGTCAACATGGACGGCGGCGCCATGGGCCCGCAGCTGTTCGCCAAAAACATCGACGCGGCGCCGTTCTATTCCATCCACCACTACTACCAGAACAAGGCCGCCAACAAGGCCGGGCAGGAAATTGTGGTGCTGCCGTTCGTAAAAGTCGGCTTCGCCATTTATTCCGCTTCGCTCATCACCTCCGACAAGATGATGGCCGAGCGCCCGGAGACGGTGAAGAAGTTCCTGCGCGCCGCGCGCCGTTCGTTTGAATGGGCGCGCGACAACCAGGTGGAAACCTGCAAGATGCATGTACAGCGCGTGCCGGAAGTCGATCTCGACGATTGCCTGAACAGCCTCAAGGCCACGCTCGGCTTCGTGTTCAACGAATACGAGAAAAAGCACGGCTTCGGCTCGGTCACCGCAGAACGTCTCGCCGAGACCTGGAAGGTGGTGGCGGAATCGCAGGAACTCGACCCCAAATGGAACCCCGCGCAAGCGGTCGATACGCGCTTCCTGCCGGCCAAATGAACGGCGGCGCGACGGGCGTCGCGGTTCGCATCGAGGAGGTATCGCGCCTTTTCTTCTCGGCCGACGGCGAGCGCACTGTTGCACTTGACCAAGTGTCCCTGGAGATTCGCCCGAGCGAATTCATCGCACTGGTGGGGCCCTCGGGCTGCGGCAAGTCGACCCTCTTGCGGATCCTGGCGGGCTTGATCAAACCGTCCGCCGGGCGGGTCGACGTCGGCGGCCAGCCGCTCGCCCTGCCGCGCGAGAAAAGCGGCATCGTGTTCCAGGCGGCCACCCTACTGCCCTGGGCCAACGTGCTGGAGAACATCCTGTTTCCGGTGCGCGTTACCGGCAAACCGGTCTCCGCTGCACTCTTGGCGGCTGCGCACGAACTCATCAAGATGGCGGGCCTGCAGGGCTTCGAGACGCGCTCGCCGCGCGAACTTTCAGGCGGCATGCAGCAGCGAGTGGCGATCTGCCGCGCCTTGCTGGGCGACCCCGACCTGCTGTTGATGGACGAGCCCTTCGGCGCGCTCGACGCGCTTACCCGCGAGGAGATGACCTTGGAGCTTTTGCGCATCTGGTCGGCGCGGCCCAAAACGGTGGTGTTCGTTACCCATTCAATTCCCGAGGCAGTGTTGCTGGCCGACCGCGTAGTGGTGATGTCGCCGCGCCCCGGACGAATCGCCGATGTGCTGGACATCGCGTTGCCGCGGCCGCGCCGGTTCTCGATGGCTGGGCTGCCGGCCTTCAACGATGCTGCCGAGCGCATCCGCGAACGCATATTCAAGCGCGAGTCGGTGACAAGCGATGATTGAAGCCGCCCCGCGTCGCAAGCGGTCGTCCGCACTGCGCCGCGAGGTCGGAATCCCGCTCCTGGCGGTGATTGTGCTTGCGGTTCTCTGGGAACTGCTGGTGCGCCTGTTCAAGATTCCCGACTACCTGTTGCCCTCGCCCAGCAACATCGTGCAGGCGTCCTGGGATGTGGCCGGCAATCTCGGCATGCATACCCTGGCCACACTGAAAACCGTGCTGCTGGGTTTTCTGGTGTCGGTGGCGATCAGCTTCCCGATGGCGCTGGCGATCACCTCCTCGCCCGCCGTCGGCAACGCGATCTATCCGCTCCTGGTGCTGACGCAGTCGATCCCCAAGGTGGCGCTCGCGCCGCTGCTGGTGGTGATTCTGGGCGCCAACGAGGTGCCGCGCGTGGTGGTGACATTTCTGGTCGCCTTCTTTCCGCTCGTGATCGCGATTTCCACCGGGCTTCTGGCGGTACCGCCGGAACTGCTCGAACTCGGGCGCGCGTGCAAGGCGAACTGGCGCCAGGAACTCATGCGCATCCGCCTGCCGTTCGCCGTACCCTTCATCTTCAGCGGCTTCAAGGTCGCCATCACGCTGTGCGTGGTGGGCGCGGTCGTGGCGGAATTCGTCAATGCCGACCAGGGCCTGGGTTACCTGATCGTCACCTCCACTGCGTTCTTCAAGGTGCCGCTCGCCTTTGGCGCGGTGATGATGCTCTCCCTCATGGGGATCGTGCTGTTCCAGGCGATCGTGATGCTGGAAAAATGGCTGTTCCCGTGGAGTAGCGCCGCCGCCGAAAACCAGGCGGGCGTGACCTGAACCCGACCATACCAAGGAGATGCACACCATGCCTGTGGAGACCGCAGCCAAACCCGCCGCCTGGACCGTGATCCGCAGTGGTCGCCTGATCGAGCCGGGCCAGGCCCGCCCCAAGGCGACCGACATCCTGATCGAGGGCGACACCATCAAAGCGCTGGGCGAACCCGGCATGGCCGTGCCTGAAGGTGCGCATGTGGTTCAAGCCACCGGCATGCTGCTGCATCCCGGCCTCATCAACGCCCATACCCACGGCCATGGCAACCTCGCGCGCGGCATCGGCGATCGCTGGACCCTGGAACTGCTGCTCACCGCAGGCCCGTGGATCAGCGGCAACCGCTCGCTCGAAGACAAGCATCTGACTTCGCTGATCGGCGCCTCCGAGATGCTGCTCAAGGGGTGCACCGCCTGCTACGACCTCACCTTCGAATTCCCCAGCCCGACCGTGGAAGGCATGCAGGCGTCTGCGGCCGCCTATGCCCAGGCCGGCATGCGCGCGGTGCTCGCGCCCATGGTGGCCAACCTGAGCTTCTTCGAAGCCATCCCCGGCCTCATCGCTGCGCTGCCGCCGCGCCTGCAAAAGGAAGTCGAGCGCCTGCGCATGGCGCCGACCGATTCCATCCTGAAGGCGATGGCCGCAACCATCATGCAATGGAAAGGGGACCGTGACCGCATTCGCCTGGCTATCGCGCCCACCATTCCGCACCACTGCACCGACGAATTCCTGATCGGCTGCCGCAACCTCGCGCGCGACAACGGCCTGCCCCTGCATTCGCACGTGGCCGAATCCAAGGTCCAGGCCATCGCCGGCATGCGCACCTACGGCACCACGCTCACCGCGCACATGGACAAGCTGGGTCTGGTCGGCCCCGA
>JAYVST010000614.1:0-1518 GCA_043775255.1 Burkholderiales bacterium | reverse complement strand
CTGGGCCGAGGGCGAGCGTGTCATGGGCATGCTCTCCGGCGGCTATGCCGAACAGGTGGTCATCGACCACCGGCTTGCAGTGCGGGTTCCCGCTGCGCTTTCCTGGACCCAGGCAGCAGCGCTGCCGGTGGCCCTGTTCACCGCGCACGATGCGCTTGTCACCAACGGCCGCCTGGCCCGTGGCGAGGCGGTCTTCATTCAGGCGGCCGCCAGCGGAGTCGGCATTGCCGGCCTGCAGATCGCGCGTGCGCGCGGCGCTGCGCTGGTGGCCGGCACGGCCAGCGCCGGCAAGCTCCTGCGCCTCGCCGCCCACGGCCTCACCCTTGGCATCGACTACGCCACCGGCAACGCCGTCGAGGCGGTGCTGGCAGCCACCGGCAATGCGGGGGTGAACGTGATCCTCGACATGGTGGGCGCCAAGGCGATTGCCGACCATCTGGCGCTGGCCGCCGTCGGTGCGCGCTGGGTGCAGATCGGCCGCATGGGCGGAATATCCGGGCCGATCGACCTCGATCTGCTGTCCAAGAAGCGGGTCCAGTTGCTGGGCGTCTCGTTCCGTTTGCGGTCACTCGACGCGTTTCGCAGCGTCGTGCAGGCGGCATGGAGCGATTTCGGCCACGAAGTCGCGACGGGAAAATTCGCCATGCCGGTGGAACAGGTGTTCCCGCTGGCCGAGGCCGATCGCGCTCAGGAGGCGATGCGCGAAAACCGGCATTTCGGCAAGTTCGTGCTCGAGGTCTGAAGATGCGCGGCCGGGCCTGGCGCCAGCAAGCGACGCGGCGTACCGTGGCCGGGCTGCTGCTGGGATTGCGGGTCGTCCAGAGCGATGTATTCGGCGCCGTCAGGGAGATTCGACAACGCGCCTGGGAGCCACCTAACCTGCATCTGCGGACCACTTGGACATGAGCCTCTTCTTCGGTCGCGAAATCGCCGGCATCGGCCAGAGCGAGCGCGGCGCGGGTTTCCGTCTATTGCCATTCATTCAGATCGACGTATTCCCGTATCGCCTCGGCGGCGAGGTGACCAGCGAGGGCATCGACGTGGCGGTGGAGGTGATCGTCCACGAAGAGGGCCTTACCGCCGTCACCGCGCTGGTGGAACTCAACCTGCCGGCGCAGACCGAGGACGGACGCGGCACCCTGCGCGTGGAGTTGGCGCGCTGGATCATGCACGAACGCGACCTGAGCGACGAAGCTGCGGCGCAGCGCGCGCAGCCGGCGCTGACCCATTTGTTGCAGGCGTTGGGGGGTGAGCTGCGGCAGACGGGCGCGCGGCCGGGGTAGGTGCGACCGAAGCAGTCGGCTATCCGGGAAGCAGGCGGCGCGTTCGCCGCTACCAGCGTTGCGGCGGCCTGCGCGATGTGTGGAACACGCGCAGTATTTCGACGGCAGCGCCGCGCACCCGATACGGAATCAAGGTGCGTGTCTTGAGGACTACCAGTTCGCGCGTGCCCGGAATGCGGCCCGGGCGGCCCAGGCCGGGTTGTTCGGCGAGCATTGCAACCGCTTCGCGAATGCG
>JAYVST010000613.1:0-2637 GCA_043775255.1 Burkholderiales bacterium | reverse complement strand
GCGTGGAATACCGGCATGATGACCCCGAGGTCGGGCGAATGCGACGCGCCGAAGTAGGGGTGGTTGTGGATGATGATGTCGCCGTCGTGCAGGTTGCCGCCGAGCTTGCGCATGAAGCCGCGGATGTAGGCCGGCAGCGAGCCGATATGCATGGGCGAGGATTCGCTTTCGCAGAATTCGTTGCCTGCGGTATCGTACAGGCCGCAGCCGAGGTCTTCGGATTCGCGGATGATGCTGGAGTTGGACATGCGAAACAGCACCTGTGCCATTTCGCGCGCCACCGCGTTGAATGCCCCGCCGATCACGCGCAAGGTCACGCGGTCGATCGCGTCATAAGGCCACGCGCCGGCGCCCGACGCCCTCGGCGCGTGCGGCACGGCGCCGGGTCCGGCGGCGCTGCCCATCGTCAATGCGGTGCTGGTATCCATGTCTCGCTCCTACAGGCGGAGAATGAGGTTGCCGCAGTGATCGACCTCGGCGCGCACCGCCGGCGGGATCACGGTGGTGGTGTCCATCTGCTGCACGATGGCGGGGCCCTCGATGCGATTGCCCGCCAGCAGCGCCGCGCGGGTGACGATCCGCGCGGCGAAAGCGCGCGCCTTTCCGCCCTCTTCGAACACCACGCGGCGGGTGCCCGCGTACGCCGCGGCCGCTGGCGTCGCGCTTCCCTGCGCCAGAGGCCGCGGGCGGACTCTCGGGATGCGGCCGATGCCGACCACGTGCAGGTTCACCAGCTCCACATCCTTCTCGACGAAATGGCGCCCGTATTCGCGCTGGTGCGCGGCGTGGAATGCGGTGCGTAGCGCAGCGACAAAATCGGCGTCGACCGCGCCGGCGCGGCCCTCGACGCGCAACTCGTAGCCCTGTCCGGCGTAGCGGCAGTCGGCGTGGTGCGTGAACACGAGGCGCTCGGCGCCGACACCGTCGCGCCGATGCGCCCGATGTCGGGGTGCTCAAGGTCCTGGATCTGCGTGGTCGAATAGTCGTAGGAGATATCGGAGGTGAGCAGCCCGAGGGCGGAGGTCAGTCCCGGCGCGGGCGGCACGATGACCACCGGAATGGCCAGCTCGCGCGCGATGTCGCAACCGAACAGCGGTCCCGCGCCGCCGAAGGCCACCAGCGCGAAATCGCGCGGGTCGTAGCCACGGCGCACGCTGTTCACCTCGATCGCCTGCACCATGCTGTGAGTCAGGATGCGAATTGCCGCAAGCGCCGCCTCGTCCGCGCTCATGCTCAAGGGGCGCGTCAGATGCGTCTCGATGGCCTGCGCCGCCAGGCGCGCATCGAGCGGCATGGCGCCACCCAGCAATCCCGCCGGATCCAGGCGCCCCAGGATCAGTTGGCAGTCCGTGGCCGTGGGCAGGGTCCCGCCCTTGCCATAGCAGCACGGGCCGGGGTCGGCGCCCGCGCTCTTCGGTCCGACCTGGAACTGCCCGCCGGCATCGACATAGGCGATCGAGCCGCCACCGGCGCCGATGGTGTCGACTTCGGCCATCGGCAACATGGCGTGATAGTCGCCGATGCGCGTGTCGAGCAGATGCTTGTAGCGCAATTCGCCGTTCGGCGCCACGCCGATGTCGGCCGAGGTGCCGCCCACATCCAGCGTGATCACGCTGGGCAGTCCCGCGCTCGACCCCACCCAGGCGCCGCCGAGCACGCCACCGACCGGCCCCGACATGAGGAGCGTGACGGAGCGGCGCTTGGCCGCGTCCAGCGTGGCGCAGCCGCCGCTCGACTGCATCAGGTGCAGGCCGGCATTCATGCCCACGGCGCGCAGGGCGGCGTCGAAAGTTTCCAGATAGCGCGAGGTGCGGGGGCCGACATACGCGTTCAGGCAGGTAGTCGAAAAGCGCTCGTATTCGCGGTACAGCGGAATGACCTCGTGCGAAACCGACAGGTGCATGCCGGGCGCTTCTTCGGCGACGATTTCGGCGGCGCGGCACTCATGCACGGGGTTGAGGAAAGAGAACATGAAGCAAACCGCGATCGATTCGACGCCCTGGGAAACGAGTTCGCGCACCGCGCGGCGCACCGCTGCCTCGTCCAGCGGCGCCAGCACCGCGCCGTCGGGCCCGGCGATGCGCTCGCGCACGGTGAGGCGGTGACGGCGCGCTACCAACTCGTGCTTCTGCCAGGGCAGGTCGAGCTGCAAGCTGAAGTTGTGCGGCCGCTTGTGGCGCGCGATGTGCAGTACGTCGCGAAAACCCTCGGTGGTGATGAGGCCGCATTTGGCGCCGTTGTGCTCAAGGATGATGTTGGTGGCGATCGTGGTGCCGTGCATGAAGTATTCGATCGCCGCAGGCGCGATGCCGGCCTGGCGGCACAGTTCCGTCAACCCGGCGATGGCGCCCTGCGACGGGTCGCCGACCGTGGTCGGCACCTTGTGCACGAAAAAATCGCCGCGCTCGTCGTCGATCAGCACCAGATCCGTGTGCGTTCCGCCGACATCGACCCCAACCCGCCGCATGTGTCCGCTCCTGGATGTTTATGCCGACAACGGCGAAATACCGCCCGCCGAACTTGGCATGGTCAATTTGATTGCCGCCTCAATGCGCTGCTCCATCGACCGTCATGATGACCTTTCCGAAGGCGCTGCGGCTGGCGAGAAGCGCGTGCGCCCGCGCCGCTTCCGGCAGC
>JAYVST010000612.1:0-3232 GCA_043775255.1 Burkholderiales bacterium | reverse complement strand
CGCCGACCAAAACAGGATTTTTCGCATATGAATCGAGAGGTGATGGAAGTCTTGCACAACGAGCGGATTATAAGCCAAAACCCCGCCGCGATCGCGGCCATGGCGCGCGGCCGAATCCGAGTCGCGGGTGCCTTGGCGCATACCCTATAATCTTGCGGTTTTCCATGCTACGGATGATCGCGCCATGCGTTTTGAAGGTTCCCGGAACTACGTCGCCACCGACGACCTGCGGCTGGCGGTCAACGCCGCAATCACACTGCAACGTCCGCTGCTCATCAAGGGAGAACCCGGCACCGGCAAGACCATGCTGGCCGAGGAAGTCGCTGCCGCGCTCGACATGCCCTTGCTTCAATGGCACATCAAATCGACCACCAAGGCGCAGCAGGGCCTCTATGAATATGACGCGGTCTCGCGTCTGCGCGATTCGCAGTTGGGTGACCAGAAAGTCAAGGACATCCAGAATTACATCCTGCGCGGCGTGCTGTGGCAGTCATTTGTGGCCGAACGTCCGTCAGTGCTCCTGATCGACGAGATCGACAAGGCCGACATCGAGTTCCCCAACGACCTTTTACGCGAACTCGACCGCATGGAGTTCTACGTCTACGAAACCCGCGAGACCGTCAAGGCCCGCCTGCGCCCGGTGGTGATGATCACGTCCAACAACGAAAAGGAGCTGCCGGACGCTTTCCTGCGTCGCTGCTTCTTCCACTACATCAAGTTTCCCGACAAAGAAACCATGCAGAAAATCGTCGACGTGCACTTCCCCGGGCTCAAGAAGGAGTTGCTCAAGGAAGCGCTTGAGGTGTTCTTCCAGATGCGCGAAATCCCGGGGCTGAAGAAGAAACCCTCGACCTCGGAATTGCTCGACTGGCTCAAGCTGCTCCTGGCCGAAGACATCCCGCCGGAAGCCTTGAAGGCCAAGGACAGCAAGACCGTGATTCCGCCGCTGCATGGCGCGCTGCTCAAGAACGAACAGGACGTGCAACTGTTCGAGCGCCTGGTGTTCATGGCGCGGGCCGGCCGATAGTCATGACCTGGCTGGCGCCGGTCACCCTCGCCGGCCGGCACGCCACGCTGTTGCCGCTGGAATCGGCGTACCAGGCCGAACTCGCCGACGCGGTGGGCGACGGCGCGCTTTGGAAGCTTTGGTACACCTCGATCCCTGCGCCCGACGGCATGGCCGTGGAGATCGAGCGCCGTCAGGGACTCCAGGTGAAGGGCACGATGCTGCCCTTCGCGGTGCGTGCGGCGGCCACCGGCAAGGTGGTTGGCATGACTACCTACATGAATGTCGATCAGGTCAACCGGCGAGTTGAAATCGGATCGACCTGGTACGCGCGCTCGGTGCAGCGCACCCCGCTTAACACCGAATGCAAGCTGCTGTTGCTGCGCCATGCGTTCGAAACGCTCGATTGCGTTGCCGTCGAATTCCGCACCAGCTTCTTCAATCTCGCCAGCCGCCGCGCGATCGAACGGCTGGGAGCGAAGCAGGACGGCGTCCTGCGCAACCACATGCGCCACGCCGACGGCACCCTGCGCGACACCGTCGTCTTCAGCATCCTTCCGCAAGAGTGGCCTGCGGTCAAGAGCCATCTCGAGTTCCAGTTGGCGCGCAAGCCCCAGGAGTGAACGGCCATGCTCATCGACTTTTTCCTCAAGTGCAAGGATGCCGGCCTGCCGGTGTCGACCAAGGAATTCTTAGTCCTGCTTGAATCGCTGCAGAAAGGCGTGATCGGACCGTCGATCGACGAGTTCTATTTCCTTTCGCGCATGTGCCTGATCAAGGACGAAACCAAGTACGACAAGTACGACCGCGTTTTCGGCGAATACTTCCGCGGCGTCGAGTCGCTCGTCGACCTCAAGCGCGCCCTGCCGGAAGACTGGCTGAAGAAGGTGATCGAGAACAACCTGTCGCCGGAAGAAAAGGCGAAGTTAGAGGCGCTCGGCTGGGACAAGCTGATGGAAGAACTCAAGAAGCGCTTGGAGGAGCAGAAGGAACGCCACGAGGGCGGCAGCAAGTGGATCGGCACCGGCGGCACCTCGCCGTTCGGCGCCCACGGCTACAACCCGCAGGGCGTGCGCATCGGTCAGGCAGGCGGACGCAATCGCTCCGCAGTGAAAGTGTGGGACCAGCGCTCCTACAAGGACTACGACGATTCGGTAGAACTTGGCATCCGCAACATCAAGCTCGCGCTGCGCCGGCTGCGCAAGTTCGCGCGCGAAGGCGCCGCCGAAGAACTCGACATGCCCGACACCATCGACTCGACGGCGCGAAACGCCGGCTGGCTCGACATCAAGATGGTGCCGGAACGCAAGAATACCGTGAAGGTGCTCATGCTCATGGATGTGGGCGGCACCATGGACGACCATATCAAGCAGGCCGAGGATCTGTTTTCGGCCTCGAAAACCGAATTCAAGCACCTCGAGTACTACTACTTCCACAACTGCGTCTACGATTTCCTGTGGAAGAACAACCGCCGTCGCCATTCGGAGAAGTTCATGACCTGGGACGTGATCCGCAAGTACAACCGCGACTACAAGCTGATCTTCGTCGGCGACGGCACCATGAGCCCCTACGAGATCCTGCAGCCAGGCGGCAGTGTCGAATACAACAACGAGGAAGCCGGCGCGGTCTGGATCCAGCGCTTCCTCGAACACTTCAAGAGCGCGGCCTGGCTCAACCCGGAGCCGGAGCGCGTGTGGGAGTACCGCCAGTCGATATCGGTGATCAAGCAGATCATGGGCAACCGCATGTATCCGCTGACCATCGACGGTTTGGAGCGCGCGATCCGCCTGCTTTCGAAGAAGCAGTCGTCGGCCCATTGACAGTAGGCCGCGCGGCGTAAATGCACCCTTCGTCCGGGCAACAGGACGCCGCGATCGGTCCTGCGTCCTGCCGCATGGCGCGAACCCGGGATAGGGCCTGTGCCGGCGAAATCCTGTCTATCGCGCGCAAAAAAGCGAAGGGCCGCCTGCCTGCATGTTCCTGTTCCTGTTCCTGTACGTCCCGGAACACCTGGCGCGCCGCAGACCGGACCGGAAGCGCTTAAAGCATGCGCCGGGTGCGGGCCAGCGGATCACGCATCCGATATTGCCCCGACTCGACCTGATGAAAGAATCGCTCGCACATCTGGTTGAACAAATCGGGCTCCTCGAGGTTGCAGGCATGCCCGGTCTGCGGAATGAACGCCAGGCCCGCTGCGGGCATGTGGCGCTTGAGCATCAGGGATGC
>JAYVST010000611.1:0-2556 GCA_043775255.1 Burkholderiales bacterium | reverse complement strand
CCGGATCAGCCGCAACGCGTGATCGGCGCGGCCGCGCAGATGCTCTCGGATCTGTCGCAGTTCGCCGGCGTGGTCATGGTGCCCAAGCGGCAAAGCGTGTTTCGACACATCGAATTCCTCAACCTCTCGGAAAAGCGCGTGCTGCTGATCCTGGTGACGCCGGGCGGCGATGTGCAAAACCGCATCCTGTTCACCGAAAAGCCCTATACCCAGTCGCAACTGATCGAAGCGGCGAATTTCATCAATCAGCATTACGCCGGCGTCGATTTCGACCAGATCCGGCGACGCATCGGCGAAGAGTTGAAGGAACTGCGCAACGACATCGTGCGCCTCACCCAGGTGGCCGTGGAAGCGAGCGGGCAGGCCTTGGCCGACACCAGCGACAACTACATCCTGTCGGGTGAGAAAAACCTCATTGGTTTGTCCGACCTGTCGTCGGATATGGACCTGCTGCGCCGCCTGTTCGACATGTTCGAGCACAAGACGACCCTGATCCATCTGCTGGAAACATCGAGCCGCGCCGCAGGCGTGCAGATTTTCATCGGCGGCGAATCCAGCCTGGTTCCGCTCGACGAAATGAGTGTGGTCACCGCGCCTTACGAGGTAGATGGCCTGATCGTCGGTACTCTTGGCGTGATCGGCCCGACACGCATGGCTTACGAGCGGGTGATTCCGATCGTCGACATCACAGCGCGCATGCTGTCTTCCGCCTTGTCCGGCGGCAACGATTAGATGCCCGCCTACCGCGAAGCGCCGGACTACCGGCACGGGACGCGCGCACGGGTCGGTGTTCTTCTCACCAATCTGGGCACGCCCGAAGAGCCCACCACGCCGGCCGTGCGACGCTACCTGAAACAGTTTCTTTCCGATCCGCGCGTGGTGGAGATTCCGCGCATCGCCTGGTGGCCGATCTTGAACGGCATCATCCTCAACCTGCGCCCGGCGAAGTCCGCCGCGAAATACCGCACCATCTGGACTACGGAAGGCTCGCCGCTGAAGGTGCATACCGAGCGGCAGGCAAAGATCCTGGGCGGCTTCCTGCTCGCCCGCGGTCATGTCGGTGTGGAGACGACCTATGGCATGCGCTACGGCAATCCGTCGATCGCCGCCGGCCTGGATCATCTGGTGGCCCGCGGCTGCGACCGCATCGTCGTCCTGCCGCTTTATCCGCAATACGCCGCCAGCACCACCGCCAGCACGCATGACGCCGTGGCCGACTGGGCGCGGACGGTGCGCAACCTGCCGGCCATAAGCTTCGTGCGTAACTTCCACGATCACCCGGCCTATATCGGGGCATTGGCCGCATCGGTACGCGACCACTGGCAGCGCGAGGGGTCGCAAGCGGACATGCTGTTGATGAGCTTTCACGGCCTGCCCCAATACACCCTGCGCGAGGGCGACCCCTACCACTGCGAATGTCTCAAGACGGCGCGGCTACTAGCGCAGGCATTGCGCTTGGCGCCCGACGCATGGCGCGCCACATTCCAGTCGCGCTTCGGACGTGCGGAGTGGCTCAAGCCCTATACCTCGGACACCCTGTTGCAATTGGGCGCCGCGAAAACGGAACGTCTCGACGTCATCTGCCCGGGATTCCCGTGCGACTGCCTTGAAACCCTCGAAGAGATCGCCATGGAAGGCAAGGAAACCTACCAGCGCGCCGGCGGCGGCAAGTACGCCTACATTCCCTGCCTGAACGAACGCGACGACTGGCTGCACGCGCTCGCCGATATCGCGATTGCGCATGTCGCCGCCCTGGCCCGGCCGTACTCCTCGGAGGCGGACCTGACCGCCGCGCGCGAGCGGGCCAGCACGCTTGGAGCGGCGCAATGAGCGCATGGAGCGGGCGTCCCGCGCTGGCGGCGGACGACAACGAGGACAGCCGGAAACTGGCCTCCCTGATGCTCAAGCGCGAAGGCATGGTGGTGGCGCAGGCCGAGGACGGCAAACAGGCCGTAGAGCATGTTCGCGCCCATCCGGTCGACCTGATTCTCATGGACCTCGAAATGCCGGTGATGAGCGGGATCGAGGCGATCGCGGCGATCCGCGCGCAGGAAGCGCAGCGTCGCGTGAAGATCGTCGCGCTTTCGGCCCACGCCGACGACAGCGCACGGCAGAAATGCTTGGCCGCAGGTGCGGACGCCTATCTGATCAAGCCGATGCGCATGGCGGACCTGCAACGCATACTGACGACCCTGTTCGGCACATCCTGAGTTTTGTCGCGCGGGCGCAAAGCGGCAATCAGGCCCCCGCAACCAAACGCACCGGCCGCACTACGCCGGCGCCGATCTCCACTAAGCCGACAAAGCGGTCATCTGCGGTATAGGCGCGCACCAGACCCGGCGCATGGTCGTCGTCGGGCCTCGATCCGAGACGCTGCCCGAGTTCCAGTCGCCCGGCTTCGACGGCGTCGAACACCACCCGCGGCAGATGGGCCACCAGGGTATCGGCCGGCAACAGGCAGGCGGCGCGCGCGTTTTCGTCCATCGCTTCCAGGGCCGCCACGGAATGCGCATTGGCCACCGACAGGTTGCCGACGGCCTCGCGGCGCAAGGCCGT
>JAYVST010000610.1:0-3487 GCA_043775255.1 Burkholderiales bacterium | reverse complement strand
GCCGCGCCATGTCGAAATTTTTCATCTACCGACCGGTATTCGCCGGCGTCATCGCCATCCTGATCGTCATCGCCGGACTGGTAGCTTCGTTCATCCTGCCGGTATCCCAATACCCGGAAATCGCGCCGCCTACGGTGACGATCACCACCAGCTATCCGGGCGCTTCGGCCGAAACCCTGGCGCGCACGGTCGCCGCGCCGATCGAAGAGCAACTCTCCGGTGTCGAGCGGCTCTCGTTCTTCAGCTCGATCGCCTCGTCCAACGGCACGGTGACCATCACCGCCACGTTCGAGCCCGGCACCAACGTTGACCAGGCGGTGTTCAACCTCAACAATCGGGTCCAGCTGGCGCTGCCGCGCCTGCCCGACGAAGTGCGGCGCAGCGGCGTGATCGTGCAAAAGCGCTCGATCGACATCCTGCTGGTGGCGTCGCTGATTTCGCCCAAGGCAAAGTACGACACCTTGTACCTGTCCAACTACGCCACGCTCTCCGTGGTCGACGAAATCAAGCGCCTGCCCGGCATTTCGGATGTGACCGTGTTCGGCGCGCGCGACTATTCGATGCGGGTCTGGCTCAAGCCCGACCGTATGGCCATGCTATCGGTGACACCGACCGACGTGGCCAACGCCCTGCGCGCGCAGAACGCGCAATTCGCCGCCGGCAAGGTGGGGGCGGAGCCGGCGCTGCCGGGGCAGGCACTGGTCTATACCGTGACCGCCACCGGCCGGCTGGTCGAACCCGAGGCGTTCGGCGAGATCGTGGTGCGCGGCGAGGGGCCGGGTGGGGCGCTGCGCCTGAAGGACATCGCGCGCATCGAGCTGGGCGCGCAGAACTACGACACCTTCAACACCCTGGACGGCAAGCCCACCATCGGCATGGCGGCCTTCCTGCAGCCGGGCGCGAATGCGCTCGAAGTGGCAAAGCAGGTCAAGAAGCGCATGGCCGATTTGAAGCAGACCTTTCCCGAAGATGTCGACTATGCGATTCCGTTCGACACCACCCGTTTCGTCGATGCCTCGATCAACGAGGTGGTGAAAACCATCTTCGAAGCCGCCGTCCTGGTGGTGCTGGTGGTGTTCGTGTTCCTGCAGACCGTGCGCGCCACCATCATTCCGATGATCGCAGTGCCGGTGTCCTTGATCGGCACCTTCGCCGGCCTGTGGGTGGTGGGTTTTTCGATCAACACCCTGACCCTCTTCGCGATGGTGCTGGCGATCGGCATCGTCGTCGATGACGCGATCGTGGTGCTGGAGAATGTCGAACGCCTGATGCGCGTGGACGGCATGGGGCCGTTCGAGGCCTCGCTTCAGGCAATGCGCGAAGTCTCCGGCGCCGTGGTGGCGATCGTGCTGGTGCTGTGCGCGGTGTTTGTGCCGGTGGCCTTTCTGGGCGGCATTGCCGGTGCGCTGTACCGCCAGTTCGCCGTTACCGTGGCCATTGCGGTGGTGATTTCGGGTTTCACCGCGCTTACGCTCACGCCGGCCTTGTGCGCCATCATGATGAAGGCGGGCGGGCATCATGAATCGCGCATTTTCCATCCATTCAACGTCGCCTTCGAGTGGCTGACCAGGCGTTTCCTGTTTTTCGTCGGCGCATCGATTCGGCATCGTTTCATTTCGCTCATCCTGTTTCTGGGCGTCATCGGCGGCACCGTCGCCATGTTCCTGAACGTGCCGGGCAGCTTCGTGCCGCCGGAAGACCAGGGTTACGTGTTCGGTTCGGTGCAGTTGCCCGACGGCGCCACGCTGGAGCGCACCGGCAAGCTGGTCGACGCCGCCCAGAAACAGGTATCGGCCAACCCGGCGGTGCAGTACGTGCTGGCCATCGTGGGGTTCGACCTGATCGGCGGCGGCAACAAGACCAATGCCGCCACCATGTTCGTGCCGCTGACCGACTGGAGCGCACGCAGCACTACGGCGCAGCAGGTGTCCGGCGACATCATCCGCAAGGGCGCCGGCTTCCGCGACGGCCTGGTGCTGTCGTTTCCACCGCCGGCGATCCGCGGCCTGGGCACCGCCGGTGGCCTCGAGCTCTACGTGCAGGGGCGCACCAACGCCGATCCCAAGGCGCTCTTCACCGTGACCCAGGACTTCCTCGCGGCGTTGCGCGCCGACCCGCGCATGACCGGCGTCAATTCCTTCTTCCGCCCCACCACGCCGCAGCTGAAGGTCGAAGTCAACCGCGAGAAAGCGCTGGCCTTAGGCGTGCCGATCACCGATGTATTCGATGCCCTGCAGAGCACCATGGGTTCGCTCTACGTCAACGACTTCAACAAGTTCGGCCGCACCTACCGGGTGCAGGTGCAGGCCGACGCCGCCTACCGCGCGCGGCCGGAGGATCTCGGAAACGTGTTCGTGCGCGCCGGCGCGGCAGCCGGCGGCGAAATGATTCCCTTGAAGGCTCTGCTCACCGTCACCAGCCTGACCGGGCCGGAACAGATCGAACGTTTCAACGGCTATGTCGCCGCCAAGGTGCTGGCCGGCGGGCGGCCTGGCGTGTCTTCCGGCGACGCCATCCGCATTGTCGAGGACATCGCTGCAAAAACCCTGCCGCAGGGCTACCAGATCACCTGGGCCGGCCAGGCTTTCCAGGAAAAGCGTACCGGCAATGCTTCCGCCTTAGCTTTCAGCCTCGCGCTGGTGATGGTGTTCCTGATCTTGGCAGCCCTCTACGAACGCTGGAAGCTGCCCTGGGCGGTGCTGCTGTCGGTGCCGTTCGCGGTCGGCGGCGCGCTCACCTTCGTGATGTTGCGCGGCATGGAAAACGACATCTATTTCCAGATCGGCCTGGTGGTCCTGATCGGGCTGGCCGCCAAGAACGCCATCTTGATCGTCGAATTCGCGCAGCAAGGATATCTGCAAGGCATGACGCCGATCGACGCCGCACTGGAGGCGGCGCGCCTGAGGTTTCGGCCGATCGTGATGACCTCGCTGGCCTTCGTTCTGGGGGTCACGCCGCTGGTGTTTTCCACTGGCGCCGGCGCTGCGGCGCGCCGTTCGATGGGCACCGGCGTGTTCGGCGGCATGCTGGCAGCGACCTTCATCGCCACCGTATTCGTACCGCTGTTCTTCGTCATGACGGCCAGCCGACGCGCCCCGCGCGGACCAGTCGGTGCGCAATCGGCGCCGCTCGCCGTCCCCTCCGTGTCTCCACCTGCGGCCAGCGTGGAGGAAGCGCGATGAAGCCACGCCACCGCGTCCTTTCCATCGATCCGGCCATCGATCCGGCCATCGCTCTGGCCCTTGCTCTGGCCCTTGCTCTGGCCCTCGTGCTGGCCGGTCTTGCCGCCTGCGCACCCCTCGGTCCAGATTATCAGAGACCCGCGCTCGATCTTCCGGCCGACTACCCAGAAGCCGCCGCCGGCACGACTGCGGCGTTGCGCGCGGATTGGTGGAACGCATTCAACGACCCGATCTTGAACGAGCTTGTGGCGGCGGCCCGGGAACGCAACGCCGACATCCGCATAGCCACCGCCCAGCTCGAAGAA
>JAYVST010000609.1:0-13961 GCA_043775255.1 Burkholderiales bacterium | reverse complement strand
CTCCGCGAGCGGCTTGACACTGGCCTTGTAGTTCATGCCGTGGCGGTGCTCCGGCATGTGGGCGTCGACGCGCAGCTCCTCGATTTTCGCGCCCGCGTCCCTGGGGCAGACGATCAGGTCGACGGAAAAGGGCTTGCCCACCGTCACCTTGAGGGGATCGGTGCGATAGGCCAGGGCATGGCGCGCTGACTCGACGGTCTTGCCGCCTTCAATGCGCGCCACGCAGGCTTGTTGCGCAAGAGCTGCCGGCGCGGCCGGACAGGCAACCAGAAGCGCCGCCGCCGCTACGAGGCAGGTTCGACGCATGGCCGTGCGCGCGAGCGTCACGGCTTTTTCATCGGGTCGGGACCGAACAGCGCATCACCGTTGCGGAAGGCGATGCGCTCGGCCACCTGCGGTGGCAGGTCCTTCATCCATTCGCGCGACCAGCGCGCATGTTCGACGATATAGGGCCAGCGTTCGGGCGTGTAGGTATCGGTGCCCACCATGAAGCGCTCGGGGAATTCGATGAACAGTTCCTTCCACTCCGGATGCACTTTGCCGTTGCCGCCATGGTCGGTGCGAAAGGCCAGGTCGCACCACAAGTTCTTGTGCTTCCTGAGCATCTCGCGCACCTTCTCGGGCCGATCGAAGCCGGAGTGCGCCCACAGGATGCGGGCCTGCGGCCATTGCCTGAACAGGCGTTCGACCGCGTCTATGTCCGAATGCGCATGCAGGACCAGGTTGTGCTGCCGCGCCAGTTCGACCAGGCGGCGCGGCACCGGCAGGTCGGCGTCGGCGCCGTAGAGGTGGAACTCGCCCACGGCTACGTAGCGGTACTTCTTCAGCCTTTCCTCCAGGTGGCGGGCGATGTTGTCGTCGCGTGCCCAGGTGGAAACGTCGCTGCGCGAGCGGTAGGGGCGCAGCGACGGCAGGATCAGGTCGGGAGCCTCGGCGTAGAGCTTCTGGTTGCCGTCGTCGTTCGAGCTCGAGACGAGCGCGCGCTTGATGCCCGCCTTGCGCATGAGCGCGATCGCGTCCTTCGGCGGCACCGGTTCCCATGCGTCATGGCTGTAGTGCAGGTGGGCGTCAAAAATCGGCAGGTCGGCGGCGTTGGCCGAGGCGGCTGCCAGCGCGACAAGGGCGACCAAGACTATGCGCATTGAATTCTCCCGGTTGATGCAGACGGCAATGGTAGGGCCTGGGGCCGGGCGTCGCAAGTTCGGGTGGCGCAAGTCCGGGTAGCGTAAGTCCGGATGGCGCAAGTCCTGGTGGCACAAGACTGGGTGGCCTAGTTCCGGTGGCGCACTCTTCGCAAGACCCGATGCCGGTGCGGTAAAGTTCGCACGATGCCACAAGTCGAGAACTTCCCATGACATCCGCCATGCGCATCGGCCAGGGTTTCGATGTCCACGCCCTGGTAGTCGGCCGGCCATTGATCATTGGCGGTGTCGAGATTTCCTACACGCTGGGGCTGCTTGGACATTCCGACGCCGACGTGCTGCTGCATGCCATCATCGACGCGCTGCTGGGCGCGGCGGCGCTGGGCGACATCGGACGGCATTTTCCGGATACCGATCCGCAGTTCTGCGGCGCGGACTCGCGTTCGCTGCTGCGCGAGGCCGTCAGGCGCGTGCGCGCCGCCGGCTTCGCGCCGGTCAACATTGACTGCACCATCATCGCGGAAGCGCCGAAAATGGCGCCGCATGTAGCGCTGATGGCAGCCAACATCGCGGCCGATTGCGGCATCGAGGTCGACGGGGTGAACGTGAAAGCCAAGACCACGGAACGTCTGGGCTTCATCGGCCGTGGCGAAGGCATCGCCGCCGACGCCGTCGCCCTGCTCGTGAAGACCTGATGGCGCGGGCTTCTGCGGGGCCGGCGCGGCCGTCCGAGGGTCTGGCGCGTCCCCCGGTGCGCCAGGGCGAGCGCCTGTTCATCGCGCTTTGGCCGGATGCGGACACGCGCGCGCAGCTGGTGCGTGCCAGCGAATCACTCGGCATTGGCGGGCGCCTGGTAGCGCCGGCCAACTTGCATATGACCATGGTGTTTTTAGGCCAGGTGCCGGTGGCTGCGCGTCGGGCGATTCTCAAGGCCATGCGCGAGTCGCGTGTCGGGTCGTTCAAGCTGGTGCTGGATCGCAGCGGGCATTTTTCGGCCAGCCGCGTCGCCTGGCTCGGATGCTCGACGCCACCGCCGCAGATGCTTGCTATCCAGCAGCGCCTGACCGAGCAATTGCGCGGCGCCGGGTTCGCGCTTGAAGAGCGAGCGTTTCGGGCCCACGTGACCCTGGCGCGCGACGTCGGCGCGCCGCCGGCGACGACGGCGGACGAGTGCCTGCCGATCACCTGGGGGGTGGATAGCCTTGCGCTGGTGCGTTCGCCCGCGCGCGGCGGGGCGCCGTATCAGGTGCTCGACACGGTCGGCCGTTAAACCAGCAGCGGTAGTCGCAGTCTTGCGATCAGCCCGCCGCCGGCGCGCGGGAGCAGATCGAGGGTGCCGCCATGCCGGCGCGCCACCCGGTCTACGATCGCCAGTCCGAGCCCCGAGCCGCCCTGGGCACTGTCGGTGCCGCCATCGGCGCTGCCGCGCGCGTCATCGCGCCGGGTAAAGGGTTGCTTGAGGCGTTCGACATCTTCGGCAGGAATGCCGGGCCCGCGGTCCTGCACGTCTAGTACAACCGCCGCATGGTCGGCCCGCAGGACCAGGCCTACCTGCGGCTGCGCACCGCCGTACTTGAAGGCGTTTTCGACCAGGTTCGACAGTGCTCGACTCAGTGCCGCCGCGCGGCCATGCACCGGCGGCACAGGGCCGTCGATCACCAGATCGAGCGCGCGTCCCAGACCGGTGTTGCGTTCGACCAATTGACCGCAGAGATCGGCAAGCTCCACCAGACCGAGGGGGGCGGCCTCGTCCTGGCCGCTCCTGGCGAAATCGAGGAACTGGCCTATCACTTGGTCCATCTGCTCGATATCGGCCACCATGCCGTCGCGAAACGTTTCGTCGGATGACATCTCGACCCCGAGCCGCATGCGTGCCAGCGGCGTACGCAGGTCATGCGAAATTCCGGCCAGGATCAAGGCGCGATTCTGTTCCTGCACCTTGAGGTCATGCGCCATCTGGTTGAAGGCGCGCGCCACATCGGCCATTTCGCTCGCGCCTTTCTCGACCAGCGGAGCGGGCACGGCGCCGCGCCCGACCGCATGCGCGGCGGTCGTCAGGGCGCGCAGGGGGCGCGTGATTCGACGCACCAGCAGGTAGGCGCCGAGGAGTGCGATCGCCACAGCCAGCGCGCCCCAGCCGAACCACTGCAGCGGTACCGGCGGCTGCAGGCGGTCGCGCCGCAGGCGGATCCAGTAGTCGTCTTCCTCGATGCGGAAACTCACCCACATGCCCTCGACGCCGTTGCGCCGGAAGGCGAAGCGGGTGTCTGGGCCGGTCTTTTCGCGGATCAGCGCTTCGATGCGCGCAAGGCCGAGTGACCCCGTCGGGCGTTCCAGAAGTTCACCGGCTTCAGCCGGGTAGATTTCTATCCGTTCGGAGGCTGAAATCTCGCGCATCAGATATGCGCGCGCTTCGGGGCGGCTGCTCACTAGCGCGGCGCGCGTCAGGTTGACGATGGCGGCAACCTGCTGGGCAATCTGGACTCCGCGTGGCTCGCGCTCGTAGAAGCGGAAAATCTGGATCCATGCCAGCACCGATACCAGCAGCAGAAACGCGATGATGAAAAACGTTCGCCACAGCAGGCTCTTGGGCACCAGCGGCATGCGGATGGGCCAATGCGGGGTCAGCCGGCCGCGCGCAGGAAGCCGCGCATTCAGGCGGGCGCGGTCGGCGCCGGCGACTGGTCCGGCACGAACACGTAGCCGAAACCCCACACGGTCTGGATGAAGCGCGGGTTGGCTGGGTCGCTTTCGATCAGTTTGCGCAAGCGCGAGATCTGCACATCGATGGCGCGATCGAACACGTCGTACTCGCGCCCGCGCGCCAGTTCCATGAGCTTGTCGCGCGAGAGCGGTTTGCTAGGGTGCTGCACCAGTACCTTCAACACCGAAAATTCTCCCGACGTAAGCGGCAGCGGGACACCGTCGCGGCTCATGCTGCGGGTGGCGAGGTTGAGCGCGTAGGGCCCGAAAATCACGGTTTCGGATTCGGCCACGGGCGCCGCCGGCGGGCCGTTTTCCTGGACACGGCGCAGCACCGCGTTGATGCGCGCCACCAGTTCGCGCGGGTTGAACGGCTTCGGCAGGTAGTCGTCGGCGCCCATTTCCAGCCCGACGATGCGGTCGACTTCCTCGCCCTTGGCTGTCAGCATGATGATGGGCGTGGTGTTGCCGGCGGCGCGCAGGCGGCGGCAGATCGAGAGTCCGTCTTCCTGCGGCATCATCAGGTCGAGCACGATCATGTCGAACAGTTCGCGATTGACCAGCTTGTCCATGAACTGGCCGTTGGGCGCGGCCTGCACGGCAAAGCCCTGTTCGCCCAGATAGCGCAGCAGCAACTCGCGCAGACGCGGGTCGTCGTCGACGATGAGGATCTTGCGCTTTTGCTGTGTCATGGTTGTGCGATTCCGAGCGGGGAAGTGTAGCCGCTTGCAGACAGAAACGCTTTGCATCGCTGTTTCGGCAGGGTGCGAATTGCAACAGGATGTAAGCCGGTACACTCCCGGAAAAATCGTCGATCGACAGGGGGCGCGATGAAAGTGCTGTTTACCGACCACAGTTCGCCGGATGTCGAACTTGAACGCGCACTCTTGGCCGCCGCCGGCATCGAGATCAAGGTAGCGCAATGCCGCACCGTGGAAGACGTGATCCGCGAAGCGGCGGATTGCCAGGCGCTTCTGGTCACCTTCGCGCCGATCGACTCGCGGGTATTTGAAGCTCGCCCGGAGATCGGCATCTGCAGCAGGCTGGGCGCCGGGTTCGATACCATCAACACGGCCGATGCCGAACGGCACGGCGTGTGGGTCGCCAATTCGCCCGACTATGGCTCCTCCGAGGTGGCCCTGCACGCGTTGTCGATGGCGCTTTCGCTGACGCGCCACCTGAAGCAGTACGACACGGCCATCCGCGCCGGCGCCTGGAACGCGCACGGCACCGGCGCCACTCGCCGGCTGGCCGACATGACCGTCGGGGTGCTCGGGTATGGCCGCATCGGCAGTCGCTTCGCCTATTTTGCCCACACCATGTTCGGCCGCGTTCTGGCGGCCGATCCGCATCGCATCGACGGCGACTTCGCGCCCTACGTAGAGCCGGTGTCGGCCGAGCACCTGTTCCGCGAGTCCGACGTGATTTCCATTCACACGCCCTTGAACGACGAGACCCGCGGCATGGTCGGCGCGCACCTGCTCGGGCTGATGAAGCCGGGGTCCTACCTCGTCAACACCTCGCGTGGCGCCGTGATCGACATTGAAGCGCTCGTGCTTCGCCTGGACCGTTTCGACGGTGTGGGGCTCGACGTGCTGCCGGTGGAGCCGGTGCCGCAGTCGTCGCCGCTCCTGGCCGCGAAGAACGTGATCCTGTCGCCGCATGCTGCCTACTACACCGTGGCTGCGGAACGCGAACTCAGGCGCAAGGCGGTGCAGAATATCGTCTCCTGGTTTCAGCGCGGACGCCCGGACTATCCGGTCGTGACGGGCAGGCGCTTGCCGCCGGCGGCCTGATCAGGGGTTGCCCGATGGTTTGCGGATGGAAATGCGCCAATGCGGCGACGCAGCAACGAAAAATTGGCCTTACCATTTGACAGGTTCGGCAACGCTCGCTAGCCTTGCGCGACCTGATCTTAAGGTGTCCGGCATCCCCGCAAGCGTAGACGGGCGAAACCGGCCAAATCAGGGAAAACAACAGGAGACAAGAAACATGTCCGGAATGAAACAACGTGCCATCGCCGCGCTGCTCGCGCTGGCGGCTCTGGGACTCGCCGCAGGCGAGGCCGTCGCCCAGGAAAAGCTGGTGGTCTGGTTCACCAAAGGGTTCTACCCGGCCGAAGACAAGGCTCTGGAAACCATGATCTTCCGCTTCGAGCAGAAGACCAACGTCAAGGTCGAACTCTCGCTCTTCGCGGTGCAGGACATCATGCCCAAGACGGTGGCCGCGCTCGATGCCGGCACCGTGCCGGACGTGTCGTTCGGTCTGACCTACGACTTCCAGGCCGCCGGCAAATGGGCCTTCGAAGGCAAGCTGGTCGACCTGTCGGACATCTTCGCCCCGATCAAGGATAAGTTCCTCCCCAATACCCTGTCCACCGCCTATCTCTACAACGATAAGGCGAAGAAAAAGGCCTACTACGCCTTCCCGGTGTATCAGCAGAGCATCCATGTGAACTACTGGAAGGACATGCTCGCCGAGGCCGGCTTCAAGGACAGTGACATTCCGCAGGATTGGAAAGGCTATTGGAGCTTCTGGTGCGACAAGGTGCAACCTGCGCATCGGCAAAAAACCGGCAAACGAAGCTTCGCCATCGGCAACCCGATGGGTGTGGACTCGACCGACAGCTTCTTCAGCTTCTACCAGTTCCTCATCGCGCACAACGCAAGGTTGGTCGACGACAGCGGCAAGCTGGTCATCGAGCAACCGAAGAACCGCGCCGGCGCCGTCGCCGCGCTGAAGGACTACACCGACATCCTCGGCAAGGGCTGCACACCGCCGTCGTCGACCAGCTGGAAGGACCCGGACAACAATGTCGCCTTCCACAACAAGACCACGCTGATGACGCACAACGCAACCATCTCGATTGCCGCCAAATGGCTCGACGACATGAACAATACGGCCTTGACGGCCGAGCAACGCGCCACCGCGAAAAAGAACTATGAGGAGCTGATCGCCACCACCGGCTGGCCGAAGAAGGCGGACGGCACACCGATGGCCTACCTCGCGGCGATCAAGCTGGGCGCGATTTTCGAAGGCGCGAAGAACATCAAGCGGGCCAAGGAGTTCGTCGCCTTCATGATGGAAGACTCGAACCTGATTCCGTATACCGAAGGCGCGCTGGGGCGCTGGTTCCCCACAACCAAAGCGGGCGCGGCACGCGATTTCTGGAAGGCCGACCCGCATCGGCGCACGGTGCTGAAGCAATTCAGCGATGGCACCAGCACTTTCCCCTTCGTCTACAACTACAAGTTCACCATTCTCAACAATGAGAACGTCTGGGCCAAGGCGATGAGTCGCGTCACCAACGACAAGTGGACCCCGGAGAAGGCGGTCGACGAGATGATCGCTCGCATCAAGGCCGTGGCGGGTTGAAGGCCGCCGGGCGCCGACCTTAAAGCCTGATTCGGCCCGCGCCCGGCAATACATGTCTGCTGTTCTCGCACCTTCCGGCGCTGCGGGTTCCACGCCCGCGGCGCGCGCCGTTTCGTCCGCGCCGTTCCGTCCGGCCGCCTGGAATACCGTCGGCTGGATGCTGGTGACGCCCTACGTCCTGGTGTTCCTGATTTTCGTGCTGTACCCGGTGGGCTATGGCTTGTACCTGGCACGCGACCCGCAGAGTTACGTCAAGCTGTGGCACGACCCGGTGTTCTTCAACGCCGTGGTCAACACCTTCCTGTTCCTGGTGGTGGTAGTCAATCTCAAGTTCGCGCTGGCGTTGTTCCTGTCCGGATTCTTCGTCCATGAGCGCAAGTGGATTCGCATCCTCTCGGTGATTTTCATCCTGCCGTGGGCGGTGCCGTCGATCCCGACCATTCTTTCGTTCCGTTTCATGTTGAATCCGGAGTGGGGCATCGTCAACAGCATCATTTTCAAGCTCACCGCTGCGGACGGGCCCAACTGGCTCAATGACCGCTGGATCGCGTTTTCCATGGCCGGCATGGTGCACATCTGGAAGTCGCTGCCTTTCTGGACCCTGATCCTCATCACCGGACGCCTGGCGATATCGAAAGACCTGTATGAAGCCGCCTCGGTCGACGGCGCGACCGGCTGGCAGAAGTTCAAGTTCATCACCTGGCCGTCCCTGCGCACGCTCTACCTTACCAGCGTGATCCTGTCGATGATCTGGACGCTGGGCGACTTCAACAGCGTCTACCTGTTGACCGGTGGCGGCCCGGCCGATCTCACGCACGTGATGGCGACCCTCGGCATCCGCTACCTGCGCTTGGACCAGCTCGACATGGCCATGGCCACCATCGTGGTCGCGCTGCCCTTCGTGCTGCCGATGGTGTATTTCATGGTGCGCCGCCTGTCCGGCAACCCGGACGAGAAATAGCCGTGGGCTCGCGCAAGTGGCTCAACGAAGCCACCCTGATCCTGATCGGCGTGCCGGTGTTTCTCTGGACCATCCTGCCGATCTATCACATGTTCCTGTTCGCGATTTCGCCCAAGGACAGCGCGTTTGCCGGCAAGCTCTGGCCGGATCATCCGACTTTGGTGAACTTCGAGTTCGTGTTCCAGCAAAAGCATCATTTCCTCAACCATTTTTGGGGCCAGTTGTGGTCGTCGGTGCTGATCGCTTTCATGACCGGCTTCGTCACTCTGGTGATCGCCACCGGCGCGGCCTTCGCCATCAGCCGCCTGAAGGTTCGTGGCGGTCGCACCATCATGAACTTCGCACTCGCCACCTATTTCATCCCCGCCGCCTTTCTCGCCGTGCCGATGTACAAGGCGATGGGCGTGTATGGCCTGCTCAATACCAAGGCGGCGATGATCATCGCCATGGTGACGCTGGCCAGCCCTTACGCGATCTGGGTGCTCAAGCAGGCATAGGACAAGCTGCCCGTGGAACTCGACGAGGCCGCGATCATGGACGGCGCCAGCGCCATGCAGCTGTTCCGCCTGGTCTACCTGCCTCTGATGATCCCGTCCCTGGTGGCCATCGGCACCTACGCGGTTCTGCTGGCCTGGAACGAGTATCTGTATGCGTTCCTGCTCATGTCGAACGAGAAGGAAGTGCCCTTGTCGGTGGCGCTGGGACTCTTCCTTTCCGCCGACGATTCGCCGTGGGAACTGCTCATGACCACGGGTTTTATCTACGCCCTGCCGCCGGCGGCGATCTACTATGCCTTCAGGAAATACATGGTGTCGGGGTTGACTGCCGGTGCGGTCAAGAGTTGAGCGGCGCGTCCGCCGGAGAGCTAGCCGCGTGACTTGCGACGCCAAGCCGATTTTGAAGATGCGACCATGGCCGACCTCGAATTGACGGCGCGCCTGGGCCGCTTGTATACCGGCGCTGTCCACGATGTCCTGCGTGCGCTGGCCCTGGGCATGCTGCTGGCCGCGCTGATGCCGCAGGCGCGCGGCGTTGCAACGCTGACGCCGATTCCGGGCTTCGAGATTTTCCTGCGCATGGCGTGCGCGCTCGCGCTGGCGACCATCATCATGTTGCGCGCCCAGTCTTTCGGAACGTGCGTATCCGGCGTGTTGATGGGCTTTCCCGTCACGGCATCGGTGCTGCCGGTGTTCACCCTTGCCCTGCATGGCCCGGAAGCGACCTGTCGCCTCTTGTCCGGCTTTACGGTGGGCCTGTTGGGATTCGTCACGTTTTTCTTCGTCTTCGCCTCGCTGTTGCCGCCGGCGGGCGCATGGCCTGCGTTCGGCGCCGGTTTCGCCGCCTGCGTGGCGGCCGTCAGTGCAGCGCTCCGCTTGAAGCGCCTGCGCAGCCCAGCGTGACAGGCGGGCCGACGATGGCGCTTGTCCCAGGAATATTTCAATGAGCGTATCGGCCGAAGAACTCAGGCGTGCCGGCCTCCTCGATGCGGGCGCGGTTGCCGCGATCGAAGCGCTGACCGGTGGCGTGTCTTCCGATATTTCACTGGTTACCGTCGGCACGCGGCGCTTTTGTGTCAAGCGCGCCTTGGCCAAACTCAAGGTCGCGGCCGACTGGCGTGCGCCGGTCGAGCGCAATCGCAGCGAGGTCGACTGGATGACCACGGTGGCGTCCATCGTGCCTGCGGCGGTACCGCAAATCCTCGCCGACCACGCCGACGAAGGTTGGTTCGCCATGGACTACCTCGAACCGCAGCAGCATCCCCTGTGGAAGGCCGAATTGCGCGACGGCCGCATCGACGCGGCGTTCGCGGCGGCGGTCGGTGCGACGCTGGTCCGCATTCACGCGGCCACCGCGGCCACCGCGGCCAATTCGGCGCTGGCGCAGCGATTCGCCACCGACCATATCTTCTACCCGATCCGGCTCGAACCCTATCTGGCGGCAACGGCTGAAAAGCATGCCGACTGCAAGCCGCGCCTGCTGGAGCTGATCCGGCAGACGCAGGGCAACAAGCAGGCCCTGGTGCACGGCGATGTCAGCCCGAAGAACATTCTCATCGGCGCCGCCGGCCCGGTGTTCCTGGATGCCGAATGCGCCTGGTGGGGGGATCCGGCGTTCGACCTGGCGTTCTGCCTGAACCATCTGTTGCTCAAGTGCGTGTGGCGGCCGCAATGGGCGGCGCACTATCTGGAGTCGTTCGATGCACTGGCGTCGGCTTACCTGGCAGGCGTGGACTGGGAACCCGCAGGCGCGAACGAGGCACGCGTTGCCGGTCTGCTGCCTGGCCTGCTGCTGGCGCGCATAGACGGCAAGTCGCCGGTGGAGTACATCGAAGGCGAAGCGGACAAGGCGCAGGTGCGGCGCGTGGCGCGGCGCCTGCTGTTGGCGCCGGTCGACAATATCGCGGCGGTTCGCGCCGCCTGGGCGAAGGAAATCAAGGTATGAGCGAGATTGCAAAAGTGCTGGGCCGCCGGGTTTGGGATTCGCGCGGGCGACCCACGGTGGAGGTCGATGTGACGCTTGCCGACGGCTCGACCGGCCGGGGCATCGCACCGGCCGGTGCTTCGCGCGGCACGCGCGAGGCGATCGATCTGCGCGACGCAGGGTCGAAACTGGGCGGGTTCGGTGTCGAGCGCGCCCTCGCCAATGTGAATGGCGAGATCGCGGCAGCGCTGCGCGGCCGCGACGCCCTGGATCAGGCCGGCGTTGACCGCGTGCTCATCGAGCTCGATGGCACGCCCAACAAATCCCGGCTTGGCGGCAATGCGACGGTCGCTGCCAGCATCGCGGTGCTGCATGCGGCGGCAGCGGCTGGGAAAATGCCGCTTTGGCAATACGTGGCGGGCGGGCAACCGGTCACCATGCCCCTGCCGGAAATCCAGATCTTCGGCGGTGGCGCGCATGCCGGTCGGCGCGTCGACCTGCAGGACTTCATGGTCATGGCGCTCGGCGCGACCAGTTTCGCGCAGGCCCTTGAAATGACCGCTGAGGTCTACATCGCCGCCGGCAGTCTCATGAAGGCGGCCGGCAAGCTGTCGGGTGTCGCCGACGAGGGGGGCTGGTGGCCGCTCTTCGATGCCAATGAGGAGGCCCTGGAGATGCTCACCCGCGCCATCGAGCATGCGGGCTTTCGGCCGCTCGACGATGTGGCGATTTCGCTCGATATTGCCGCGTCGGAATTCGGCAGCGGCGGGCAATACACCCTGGGACTGGAACAGCGCCGGCTCGATACGGCGGGCATGATCGAGCTGCTGGGCGCGTGGCTCGACGCCTATCCCATCGTCTCCATCGAGGATCCGCTGGCTGAAGACGACGAGGCAGGACTGATCGAATTCACCCGCCGCTTCGGCGCGCGCTGCCAAGTGATAGGCGACGACTACCTGGTCACCAATGCGGCCCGCGTCACGCATGCAGCCGGCATCCAGGCGGTCAACAGCGCGCTCATCAAGCTCAATCAGGCCGGGTCCGTCACCGAAACCCGCGCCGCACTCGACGCCGCTCGCGCCGCCGGCATGAGCACGCTGGTGTCCGCCCGATCGGGGGAGACCGAGGATGTGACGATCACCCACCTGGCGGTCGGCTGGAATGCGGGTCAACTGAAGGTAGGGTCGTTCGCGCGCTCCGAGCGGATGGCGAAATGGAACGAGGGCCTGCGCATCGAGGAGGCCACCGGCGCGCCCTATGTCGGGCGCCGTGCCTTGCCGCACTTGGCTTGAATGGTGCAGTGCAGCTTGTTGCCATCCGACATCGCAGCGAAAATGCGTCGCGTAAAACAACAACTGGCGACAGCCGCGCCATGCGGCTGTAGCGTCATCTGAAAGGAGTTCCCATGGCGGCAGTCACCATCGGCCGGGTAGAGAAGTATTTCGGCCAGACCCACATCATCAAGGGCGTTTCAATCGACATCACCGACGGCGAGTTCTGTGTGCTGGTGGGGCCTTCGGGCTGCGGCAAGTCCACCCTCTTGCGCATGATCGCCGGGCTGGAGGAAATCTCCGGCGGCCAGATCAGCATCGGCGGCCGCGTGGTCAACGACATGCCGCCCAAGGAACGCGATATCGCCATGGTGTTCCAGAACTACGCCCTGTATCCGCACATGACCGTGCGCGACAACATGGCGTTCTCGCTCATGCTGGCCAAGAAGGACCGTGCCACAATCGACTTGCGTGTCGGCAACGCGGCCGACATTCTCGGCTTGAAGCCCTTGCTGGAGCGCTATCCGCGCCAGTTGTCCGGCGGCCAGCGCCAGCGTGTGGCCATGGGGCGCGCCATCGTGCGCGACCCGCAGGTGTTTCTGTTCGACGAGCCGCTCTCCAACCTCGACGCCAAGTTGCGCGTGGCGATGCGCACCGAGATCAAGGAACTCCACCAGCGCCTGAAGACCACGTCCATCTATGTCACCCACGACCAGATCGAAGCGATGACCATGGCCGACAAGATCGTCGTCATGCGCGACGGCATCGTCGAGCAGACCGGCTCGCCCCTGGAACTCTATGATCGGCCGGCCAACCAGTTCGTGGCCGGCTTCATCGGCTCCCCGGCGATGAATTTCATTCCCGGCACGGTCAAGGGGGGCGCAGTGGAACTGGAAGGCGGCATCGTCCTGCCCATGCCCGTCAGCGCCGGCGCGACTGCGAAGCAAGGCCAGAAGGTGGTGTATGGTACGCGGCCCGAGCACCTCGACCTGGCCAGCGGCGCCGACGGCGTCGCCACCGAAGTCGTGGTGGTGGAGCCGACCGGCGCGGACACGCAGATTTTCACCAAGATCGCCGGCGTGGAAGTCACCAGCATCTTCCGCGAGCGCCACGATTTCCGTCCCGGCGTTACCATTCGCCTGAAGCCGGACGCGGCGCGCGCGCATCTGTTCGACGCGGCCAGCGGCATGCGCATGGTGGCTTGAAGGCAGCAAGTCTCGCGTAGGTTCTCGCGGACCGGTGGATGGGCGATGGCCCGGCCGACCTGCCTTCTGCGCAACGTTCGACCAACATCATCACCGGTTTCAGGTTTCGCCTGGCAACATCAAATCAACGGAGACACACCATGGTTCATTTCACCCGCCGCAAGTTTCTGCAGAGTTCCACCACCGCAGCCGCGGTTACCGCCGGCACCGGCCCGCTGATCTGGGTCAAGGACGCCCAGGCGCAATGGAACAACACCATCGAGAAGGGCGCCAAGCTGCGCGTGCTGCGCTGGAAGCGCTTCGTCCAGGGCGACGAAGACGCCTACATGGCGAACGTGAAGAAGTTTTCCGAGCAGTTCAAGGTGGAAGTGCGGGTCGACCATGAGGGCTGGGAAGACGTGCGTCCCAAGGCGGCAGTGGCGGCCAATGTCGGCAGCGGACCGGACATCATCCTGGGCACCAACGACGACGCCAACCTGTACCCGGACAAGCTGGTCGACGTGACCGACCTGGCCAACTACCTTGGCAAGAAATACGGCGGCTGGTTTCCGATTTGCGAGCAGTACCTGAGGCCGGACGGCAAGAAATGGATCGGCATTCCGTTCGGCGCCGCCGGCAACGCGCTGGTCTATCGCGACAGCCAGGTCAAGGCGGCGGGGTTCAGCACCTTTCCCAAGGATACCGACGGCTTCCTGAAGCTGATGCAGGCGCTCAAGGCGAAGGGCACGCCGGGCGGCTTCGCGCTCGGCAACGCCACCGGCGACGGCAATTCCTGGACCCACTGGCTGGTGTGGTCGCATGGCGGCAAGCTGGTCGACAACAACAACAAGGTGGTGATCGACAGCCCGGAAACCGTCAAGGCGCTGGAGTACGGCCGTGAGCT
>JAYVST010000608.1:0-6473 GCA_043775255.1 Burkholderiales bacterium | reverse complement strand
ACGTGCGGCCTTGAGTTTGGCCAGCGCTTCAGGAATGAATTTCTGCCCGCCGTAGCCGGGATTGACCGACATGATGAGGATCAGGTCGACCTTGTCCATCACATGATCGAGATAGTTGAGTGAGGTGGCCGGGTTGAATACCAGCCCGGCCTTGCAGCCGGATTCGCGGATCAGGCCGAGAGTGCGATCGACATGGTCGGAGGCCTCGGGGTGGAAGCTGATGATGTCGGCGCCGGCGCGGGCGAAATCCGGCACGATGCGATCGACCGGCCGCACCATCAGGTGCACGTCTATCGGCGCCGGCTTGCCGTTCGGGTCGCCGCCGATGCGGGCATGCGGCCGCACCGCCTCGCACACCATCGGCCCGATGGTGAGATTGGGCACATAGTGGTTGTCCATCACGTCGAAATGGATCACGTCCGCGCCGGCGGCCAGGACGTTGCGCACCTCTTCGCCGAGGCGCGCGAAATCGGCGGAGAGGATCGAAGGGGCGATGCGGAAGCTCACGTGGCGGGCACCGTAGAATGGGCTGGCGGCGATTTTACTGCCGCGCGGCACGCCCCTTATCCCCCGTGCCCCTCTTGCCCCCTGCACCCCCTGCACCCCCTGCACCCTCTGCACCCCCTGCACCCCCTGCACCCCCTGCACCCCCTGCACCCATTCCCTGCGCCCATGCTGATCGCCGCCGTCGACATCGGTACTTCTAGTACCCGCGCCCTGCTGTTCGAGGATGCGCGCTTTACCGGTGTTGCGCAGTCGATCGAGTACGCGCTCTATACGCCCGAGCCGGGCGCGGCCGAACTCGTGCCGGTCGAGGTGATGGCGGCCCTGACAAGTTGCCTGCATGGCTTGTCGCGCGATGCACCGGCCCCCATCGAATGCGTGGCTTTGTCGTCGGCGATGCACAGCCTGCTCGCGGCCGACGCCGCCGGCAAGCCGCTGATGGCGGCGCATACCTGGGCCGACAATCGCCCCTCCGCCCAGGCTGCCCGGCTCAAGGCCGGTGCGCTCGCGCAGGTGCTGTATGCGCAAACCGGCGTGCCGATCCACCCGATGTCGCCGTTGACCAAACTCTTGTGGCTGCGCGAATGCCGCCCCGCCGTTTTCGCCGCCGCCGCGCGTTTCGTCTCGCTCAAGGAATGGATTTGCCACGCCCTTTTCGGCCGCTGGATCGTCGACGATGCGATCGCTTCGGCAAGCGGACTCTATTGCCTTGCGGCGCGCGACTGGAGCGACGCGGCACTGGCTGTGGCGGGCATCGGGCGCGAAAGGCTTTCCACGGTGGCGCGGCCGCAGACCATCCTGCGCGGCCTGGCGCCGGCAACGGCTGCGGCCCTTGGCTTGCGCCCCGAAACGCCCTTCGTGCTCGGCGCCTCGGACGGCTGCCTGGCCAATCTGGGCGCCGGATTGCTCGCCGGCGGCACGCGACGGCGCGCCGTGCTCACCATCGGCACCAGCGGCGCGTTGCGCATGGCCGTAGACCGGCCGGCGCCGGACGCGGCGATGCGCACCTTCTGCTACGCCCTGGGGAAAGACGAATTCGTCATCGGCGGCGCAACCAACGGCGGCGGCCTGCCGCTGCGCTGGCTGCGCGACGGCTTTCCACAATTGCGCCTGGGAATCGAGCCCGGACCGCCCGGCTTGCCTGCCGATCCATACACGATGCTCGCGGACATCGCGCGGGCAGCCCCGGCAGGGGCCGGCGGACTGCTCTTCCATCCGTACCTGGCAGGCGAGCGCGCGCCATTGTGGAACGCCGATGCGCGCGCCTCGTTCATCGGCCTCGATTTCAGCCATGGGCCTTCTCACTTGGTGCGCGCCGTGATGGAAGGGGTGCTGTTCAATCTGGCCATGATCCTGGAGGTGCTTGAAGAACTTGCGGGCGGGCCGGTCGATGAGATCATTGCCGGCGGTGGTTTCGCGCACTCCGACTTCTGGCTGCAGATGGCGGCGGACCTGTTCGGCCGGCCTTTGTGGGTGGCGGAAAACCCGGAAACCACGGCGCAGGGCGCTGCGCTGGTGGCGCTGGCCGCGATGGGCCGCGTCGCGGGATTGCCGGCCGCCGTTGCCATGCTGCCGCCGCCGCACCGGCGCTTCCTGCCCGACGCGAACAACCACGCGCTGTATCGGGAATTGATGCCGATTTTTGCCGAACTGCCTGCTAAACTCGCGCCCTTTTATTCGCGCCTGTCGACGTTCCAGCGCAAACCGCGCTGAGTCCGGCGACGCTGCAAGAAGGAGTCGCCATGCGCCTCACAAGCGTCGGCAGCCGCAACCTTGACGGACCAAGACCATGAGCGCACGCATCATCGACGGCGCGGCGTTGGCGGCGCGGCTGCGGGGTGAATTTCGGGTGCGCGCCGAGCAGTCGGCGGCCGCCGGAAAACGGCCCGGCCTGGCGGTGATCATCGTCGGCGACAACTCCGCCTCGCGCGTCTATGTGCGCAACAAGGTGCGCGCCTGTGAAGAGGCGGGATTCTTGTCTCGTCTGATCGAACTGCCGGCGGCCACCGCCGAAGCGGAACTTCTCGCGCGCTTGGCCCAACTCAACAGCGACCCCGCAATCCACGGCATCCTGACTCAATTGCCGCTGCCGGCACATATCGATGCACAACGGGTGATCGAGGCCATCGCGCCGGCCAAGGATGTCGACGGCTTCCACGTCGCCAATGTCGGCGCCCTCATGACCGGCTTGCCCGGCTTCGTTCCCTGCACCCCGGCCGGCGTGATGGAAATGTTGCAGGACGCGGGTATCGACCCACTCGGCCGGCATGCGGTGGTGATCGGCCGCTCCAATATCGTCGGCAAGCCGATGGCGATGTTGCTCTTGCAAGCCGGCGCCACCGTCACCATCTGTCATTCAAAGACGCCCGACCTGGCCGCTATCACCCGCCAGGCCGATATCCTGGTCGCCGGCGTCGGCCGCACGAAACTCGTCACCGCAGACATGGTCAAACCGCTCGCCTGCGTCATCGATGTCGGGATGAACCGGGACGCAGACGGCAAGCTGTGCGGCGACGTCGATTTCGCAGGCGTCCGCGCGGTGGCCGGCGCGATCACACCGGTGCCGGGCGGCGTCGGGCCCATGACCATCGCAATGTTGCTCTCCAACACCCTGAAAGCCGCAGAAAATTCATGACCGAGCCTGTCAACCCTCTGCTGGATTTTTCCGACCTGCCGCGCTTCGACGCGATCGAGAGCCGGCATGTCGCAAGCGCCGTCGACGCGTTGCTGGCCGAATGCCGCAGCACCGTCGAACGGATCGCGGGCGACGCCGGCGCCTTGAACTGGGATGCCTTTGTGGCGCCGATCGAAGATGCCAACGAGCGCTTGTCGCGCGCCTGGGGCATCGTCGGCCATCTGCATGCGGTCAAGGACAGCCCGGAACTGCGCGACGCCTACAACGAGAATTTGCCCAAGGTGACGGAGTACTGGGCCGACCTGGGACAGAATCTGGCCTTGTTCAACAAGTACAAGGCACTCAAGGCCTCGGCGGAATTCGCCGCGCTCTCAGCGGCGCGTCGGCGCATCGTCGACAGCGAGATCCGCGATTTCCGCCTCGGCGGCGCCGAACTGCCGGAGCGGGAAAAAGAACGCTTCAAGGAGATCGCCGAGGAACAGGCGGCACTGGGATCGAAATTCTCCGAGCACATACTCGACGCCACCAATGCCTTCTCGCTGGTCATCGAGGAAGCCGAACGGGTCGCCGGCCTGCCAAAAGACGTGCTTGAGGCGGCGCGCGAGGCTGCGCTCAAGGAAGGCAAGCCGGGCTGGCGATTCACCCTGCAGGCGCCCTCCTATCTGCCGGTCTTGCAGTACGCGGATGACCGCGCCTTGCGTGAAGCGGTCTACCGCGCCAATGTGACGCGCGCGTCCGAATTCGGCCCCGCCGAACTCGACAATACGTCCCTGATCGACCGCATTCTCGCCCTGCGCGCCGAAGAGGCCGGACTGCTTGGCTACGACAGTTTTGCGAGCGTGTCCCTGGTGCCCAAGATGGCAAATACACCAGCGGAAGTCTTAGGCTTTCTCAGGGATCTGGCAGCGCGTGCGATGCCCCATGCGCAAACCGACCGGCGCGAACTGACCACGTTTGCGCGCGATTCGCTGGGTCTGGCGCAACTCGAAGCCTGGGACGTGATGTACGCCTCTGAAAAGCTGCGTCAACAACGCTATGCGTTCTCCGACCAGGAGGTCAAGGAATATTTCCCCGAGCCGCGCGTCCTCGCGGGGCTGTTCAAGGTGGTCGAGCGCATTTTCGCTGTGCACGTCCGGCCCGACAGCGCGCCGGTGTGGGACGAGGACGCCCGCTTTTTTCGCATTGAAAGCGCAGCCGGCGCGTTGATCGGCCGGTTTTATCTTGACCTGTACGCGCGCGATACCAAGCGCGGCGGCGCCTGGATGGATGACGCGATCACGCGCCGACGCAAGAACGGTGCGATCCAGACGCCGGTGGCGTATTTGACCTGCAATTTCGCGCGCGGCGTCGGCGAAGTCAACGGCCGCAAGCGTCCGGCGTTATTCACCCATGATGACGTCATCACGCTGTTCCACGAATTCGGCCACGGCCTGCACCACATGCTCACGCGCGTCGACGATCTCGGCGTGGCCGGCATCAATGGAGTCGAGTGGGACGCGGTGGAGCTGCCCAGCCAGTTCATGGAAAATTTTTGCTGGGAGTGGGATGTGCTCAAGCACATGACCGGGCATGTCGACAGCGGCAACCCCCTGCCGCGCGAACTGTTCGACAAGATGATCGCAGCGAAGAATTTCCAGGCCGGCTTGCAGACGGTGCGGCAGATCGAGTATTCGCTCTTCGACATGCTGGTCCACCACGACTTCGATCCGCGCCGGCAGACGCCGCTTTCATTGCTTCAGACGGTGCGTGAGCAGGTCGCGGTGCTGCACCCGCCGCCTTACAACCGTTTTCCGAACAACTTTTCGCATATCTTCGCCGGCGGATACGCCGCCGGCTACTACAGCTACAAGTGGGCGGAGGTGCTTTCTGCCGATGCCTACGCCGCCTTCGAAGAAGAGGGCGTTCTCTCTGAAACGGCAGGCGCGCGCTTCTTGGACGAGATCCTCGCGATGGGCGGCAGCAGAACGGCAGCGGAGAACTTCAGGGCGTTCCGCGGCCGCGATCCGGAAATCGACGCCCTGCTCAGGCACAATGGTATGATATCTGCATAACTCCATGATTTCCAAGGAGCTGGCCATGTCTTCATTTTCAAGATTCGGCGCTTTGCTGGGCGCTGTGGCGCTGTTGGCCGCGTCCTCCGCATTTGCGCAATACAAATACACCGGTCCCGACGGTCGGGTGATTTATAGCGACGTGCCGCCGCCTGCAAGCGCCAAAGGCGTGCAGAAGCCGGCGGTGGCCGGCAACAGCGCGCCGAGCGGCAATTCCGCCGGCCTTCCGTTCGCGTTGCAGCAGGCGGTCAAGACTTTCCCGGTCACGCTGTACACGACCAACGACTGCGAAGCCTGCAACAACGGCCGCAACCTGCTCAGCAAGCGCGGCATCCCGTTCAGCGAAAAAACCGTTCGCACGCAGGACGACATCAAGATTTTCAAGGAGGCCACCAAGGCCGAGCAGGTACCGGTGATGATGGTCGGTAACGGCAGGCAGGTTGGGTTCGAGGAAGGCGCGTGGAACAGCGCGCTCACCATTGCCGGCTATCCGCCCAACAGTTTGCTTCCCGCGACCTTCAAGAACGGACCGCCTTTGCCGGCCGCACCGTTCACCCCGGAGACCAAAAGTGCCGCAACTACGCCGCCTGCGCCCGAACAGGCAGCAGCGCCGACCGACGCGGCTTCATCGACCGCAAGCGCCCCACCGCCGCCTTCCGGCGGCAAACCGCCGACCTGGTTCAAGGGTTTCTAGCCATAAGCAGGCTGTGACGGCCGCCTGAAACGGCGGCTTTTTCACGCCCCCCCCCCCCTCTCTGTGTGCGCATCGCCACCTGAAAAATGAGGCGAGGTCTCGGACGATCCCAGGCAATCCCCGGCCGCACGCGCGGTCGTTGCGCATCAAGGACTTGAGTTCATCGGTCGTGCCACAGCGTTCCGCGCCAACCCGCTCAATCTCGATCGGCTGGGGGCAGTTTTGGAGGTACGAAGTCCCGCCAGCGGGTGCAGACTCGCCACCGCAAATGCTCACTGCTCTGAAGATCAAGACCTCGAAAACCGCCGAGCGCGCGTACAAGATCGCCGACAGCGGAGGACTGTTCCTGCTCGTTCAACCGAACGGGTCGAAACTGTGGCGCTATAAGTTCAGACTGCAATGTGTTGAGGGACTGCAAGCACTCGGCGCGTTTCCGGAGGTTGGCCTAGCAGCCTGTCGGACTTGGGGCGTCGAAAGCGAAAATCGGCCCCAGCGAAGACAGTTTTTGCCGCATTCGCCGCCCCATAGCCCGGCTATGGGGCAAGAAGGTGGTGAAAAATGGACCGCTGCGGCCGATTTGTAGCCGACG
>JAYVST010000607.1:0-3680 GCA_043775255.1 Burkholderiales bacterium | reverse complement strand
GTAAGGCGCCGCGCCGCCTCCACCCGCGAGAGCGTGAAGTCGAGCCCCGTCACCCGGCAGCCGATGCGGTGCGCCAGCCAGCGCGCCGGGCCACCCAGGCCGCAGCAGACGTCGAGCACGTGATGCTCGCGGCGGATGTCGGCGCGCTCGGCCAGCACATCGACGACCTCGATGCCGCCATAGTGGTCCTGGTCGAAGTCCTTGAGAGTGACCTCGGTCAGGCGGTCGATGTCGTCGCCGCGGGCGGCGAGCTTGGCGAGGATCTCGTCTTCATTGATCGGGTGGGTGTCGTAGAAGCGGATAACGCCGGCTTTTTGCGAATCCATGGGGATATTCCTCTTGCTGACGGGTGGACGAAGGGCGGTGGAACGGGCCCGGCGTGTCGGTACCGGCTCACGCGCCAAACCCGATCGCCCGCGAAATGTGGGCGGCGGTGGCACGTACCAGCGGTATCCATTGCGCTTGCCGCTGCCGGTCCGCCGGCGCCGAGACCGACAGGGCGGCAACCGGCGCGCCGCCGTCGTCGGTGATGGCGGCGCCGATGCAACGTACGCCCAGCTCCGCCTCCTCCTGGTCGAGCGCGTAGCCCTGGCGCCGGACGTCGGCCAAATCGCGCATCAGGTCGGGCAGGCTATTGAGACTGTTGGGTGTGGCTTCGCGGAGGCCGGTGCGACCGGCATAGGCGCGTACGGCCGCGGCGTCGTCGTGGGACAGGAACAGCTTTCCCGCCGCCGTGATGTGCAGTGGCGCGCGCGCGCCGACCATCTGCACCACCCGCATCATCGAGCGGTTGTCGGCGGTACGCTCGACATACATGATTTCGTCGCCCTGGCGCAGCGAAAGATTGACCGTCTCTCCGGTGGCATGGGCCAGTTCGCGCATGAAGGGCAAGGCGACCTCCCGTACGTTGATGCGCGAGCGCACCACGTTGCCCAATTCGAGAAAGCGCATGCCCAGGCGATAGGCGCCCGGTTCGCTGCGATCGGCAAATCCGCAGCGCACCATTACTCCCAGGATGCGATGCGCGGTGGAAGGGTGGAGACCGGTGTGGGCGGCCAGCACCTTGAGGCTGGCCGGCCCCGCGCTTTCGGCGAGTGCATCGATGAGCTGCATCATGCGGTCGATCACCTGGATCGAACTTGTGCCGGGTTCGGTCATGGAGGGCAGCGGAATTTCACCATGCGGGAAATTCTCTCATGCCGGCGGCCGGCCGGCATCCTGGCCCAGGCGCATGGCCCAGGCGCATGGCCCAGGCGCACGGGTCGCGGATGTCCGTGGCGCCGCACGTCTGATCGGACGCAGTGGCCGTGGGCAAGTCGGGCGGAAATCGGGCCGCCGGTTTGATGTCGATCAAATCGCGGGCGCAGGATTCTGTCAAGCTATGGAATCGAAGGTATCATCGGCGCAAGGACGGATCACCATGACCTACAAGACCATCGCGGTATGGCTCGACGCGAAACGCAGCGCGCCGGCCGATGCGGCCATTCTGTTGGCGCGGGAGTTCGGATCGCATCTTTCGGCGCTCAGCCATGTCGATGTCGCCCGTTTGTCGCCCTTTGTGCGGGCCGGTCTGGGGGAGGAGTTCGTGCGCGAGCAGATGCGCCGCGCACAGGCCGATGCGGCGGCGGCCGGCGCGGCGTTCGACGCCATCGCGCGTCGCGAAGGACTCGCCAGCGTCGAGGTGCGGTGCCTGCATGGCGACCCGGTGCAGGGGTTGGCCACCAGTGCCCGCTATGCCGACCTCCTCGTCCTCGGTCAGGCCGACGCCGAAACCGTCGACGGGCCGGAACAGCGCGATTTTCCCGACCATGCGCTTCTCGCCGCAGGGCGGCCGACCCTGATGATTCCGTATGCAGGGACATTTCCGGTGTTCGGCGAACACGCGGTGGTGGCATGGAGCGCGACGCGCGAATCGACGCGTGCTGTGACCGATGCCCTGCCGTTGCTGAAGCGCGCGAAGCGCGTCACCGTGATCGTCGGCGACGCCGACCCGGGATACGGCGGGCATGGCGAGGCGCCCGGGTCCGACATTGCCCTCTATCTGGCGCGGCATGGCGTCAAGGTGGAAGTCTCACTCGAACGCACGGCCGGCCTGGATGTCGGCTCGCTGCTGCTGTCGCGGATTTCCGACCTCGGCGCCGACCTGCTGGTGATGGGCGCCTATGGCCATTCGCGTCTGCGCGAACTGGTGATGGGCGGGGTCACCCGCACCATCCTGAAAGAAATGACGGTGCCGGTGCTGATGTCGCACTGAACTCGAACCGGGCGGTGCGCGGCACCGCCCGGTGATTGGTTCGGTTGCGCCTGGGCGCGACGTGCGCGGGCGCTATCATGGCGGCCGACACCACGCAGGCGCACGCCATGACCACCATCGCTACCCAGGCCGACTATTCGATCTACGACGCGGGAGATGTCGTCCTGCAATCCGGACGCACCTTCCCGGCGATGAAAATCGCCTACAAGACCTTCGGCAGGCTCAACGCCGATCGCTCGAACGTCATCGTCTACCCGACCTCGTTCTCGGCCCAGCACTACGACACCGAATGGCTGGTGAAGAACGGCGGCGCGCTCGATCCGTCGAAGTACTTCGTCATCATTCCCAACCTGTTCGGCAACGGGCTGTCGTCATCGCCCTCCAACACACCCTGGCCGCTGGTCGGCGACCGTTATCCGGATGTCACCTACCACGACGCGGTGCGGGTACAGCAGCGCCTGCTGGCCGAAGTGTTCGGCATTTCGCGGGTGAGGCTGGTGTACGGCTGGTCGATGGGCGCGATGCAGGCCTATCACTGGGCGGTGGCGTTTCCCGATCTGGTCGAGCGCATCGCGGTGGTGTGCGGCTCGGCGCGCTGCGCGCCGCACAACGCGGTGTTCCTCGAAGGCGTGCGCGCGGCGCTGACAGCGGACCCTGCATACTGCGACGGCGTGTTTACTGGGAAACCGGCGCGCGGCTTTCGCGCCATGGGCCGCGTGTATGCCGGCTGGGCTCTGTCACAGGAGTTTTACCGCGAGGAAACCTGGCGCGGCATCGGTTTTTCCTCCCTGGAGGATTTTCTGGTGCGCAGTTGGGAGGGCACCTACGCGCGCCGTGCACCGGAAGACCTTCTTGCGCAGCTACGGACCTGGCAGGACGGCGACATCAGCGCGCATCCCGACTTCGGCGGCGACCTGCCGCGCGCACTCGGCGCGATCCAGGCGCGCGTGCTGCTCATGCCCGGCGACCACGACCTCTATTTTCGCGTCGAGGACAACCGGCGCGAACTCGCACATCTGAAGAACGGGGAACTCAAGCCGATCCCTTCGATCTGGGGCCATCGCGCCGGCAATCCGGTGCAAAGCCCGGCGGATGCGGTCTTCATCGAAACCCATGTCCGCGCCCTGCTGGAGAGTCAAGCATGAACCAGGTTGTGGATGTCCCGGCAGGCTAACCATCAACCATGAGCTTGCGCGTGCGCACAGGTAGGGGTCCGGCCGAGGGCGCGTAGATCGCAGCCCCCCTCGCCGAACGCAGGGACGGGATGAGTCAATCCAGGCGAATATTGAGCGCCTTGATCAGCGGTAGCCGACGCTTGGTCTCGTCGTCGATGTAGGCGCTGAACTGCTCCGGCGTGTTGCCGATGATTTCGAGTCCGAGGTCGGTCAGCCGCTTGCTCACTTCCGGATCGCGCACCGCCCTGGCT
>JAYVST010000606.1:0-19320 GCA_043775255.1 Burkholderiales bacterium | reverse complement strand
GCCGACCATTTGATCGTCAGCGCTCGTCATGCGGACGGCGCGCTCGGGCTTTTTCTGGTCGCTGTCGCGCAAGCCGAGGTGCGCAAGACAACCTGCCGCTTGGTCGACGGCCGCGGCGCGGCCGGTTTCGAGTTTGCGGACGCGACAGCCCTTCCCTTGTGCGCACCTGGCGCCGGGCTGCCGCTGCTGCGAGAAGCCTTCGATCACGCGCACCTGGCCATGTGCAGCGAAGCGCTGGGCGCGATCCATGTCCTCAACCGCGACACCCTGGCCTACCTGAAAACGCGCAAGCAGTTCGGCCGGCCGATCGGCACCAATCAGGTGCTGCAGCACCGCATGGTCGAGATGGTCATGCAGGAGCAGGAGTGCGCCGCCGTGATCGAAGCCGCGCAGCGCGCCGTGCTTGTGCCGGGCAACGGCTGGCGCCGCGCCGTCGCCGGCGCCGCAGCCCATGTGATGCAGGCCGGGCGCCACGTCTCGCACGAAGCCATACAGATGCATGGCGGCATCGGCATGACCGACGAACTGGCCATCGGCCACTACTTCAAGCGCATCATGGTGATCAACCGGCTCATGGGCGACCGCGACGCGCACCTCGCGGCGTTCACGCAAGCCGATGCCGTCTGCGCCGCCACAACAGGAGGCATGGCGTGAACTTCGCAGACTACAAGGCGCTCGAATTCGAGCGCCGCAACCGGGTGCTGGTGATCCGGCTCAACCGGCCGGAGCAACTGAACGCCATCGACGGCCGCCTGCACAGCGAACTGGCGCGCGTGTTCACCGACGCCGCCGTCGATCGCGGGTCCGACGTGGTCGTGCTGACCGGCAACGGACGCGCCTTCTGCGCCGGCGGCGACCTCGACTGGATGCAGTCCTCGATCGAGCGGCCGCAGGAATTCGAGCAGGTGGCCGCCGAAGCGAAAGCCATCGTCTTTTCGCAACTCGACCTGGCCAAGCCGCTGATCTGCCGCATCAACGGCCACGCCACCGGGCTGGGTGCGACGCTGGCCGCCTGTTGCGACATTTCGGTGGCGCATAGCGGCGTGAAGATCGGCGATCCGCATGTGAAGGTAGGGCTGGTCGCCGGCGACGGCGGTGCGCTCCTGTGGCCGCAACTGATCGGCTATGCCAAGGCAAAGAAATACCTGCTCACCGGCGACCTGCTGACGGCCGCCGAAGCCGAGCGCATCGGCCTGATCTCGGAGGTGGTAGCGCCGGATCAGCTCGACGATGCAAGCTACGGACTGGCCGAGCGCCTCGCGCGCGGCGCCACCCGCGACATCGGCTGGACCAAGGTGACCACCAACCTGGCCTTGAAGGCACTGGTGCATGCCCATTTCGATGCCGGTGTCGCCTACGAGACGCTCTCCAACCTGACCGGCGACCATCGCGAGGCAGTAGCCGCCTTTCGCGAAAAGCGCCAGGCGCTCTTCAACGGCACTTGAGAACGCGCGATTGCCGGCGCGCTGCCGACGCAACGCAACGCCATAGGAAACCCATGCGACAAGCCCTTCGGCTGCTTACCATCCTGACGGGCTTGCTCGCCTGCACGACGGCGCCGGCGCAGCCCTACCCCAACCGCAGCGTGCGGGTGATCGTGCCTTACCCGGCCGGCGGCACCGTCGATGCGGTGGCGCGGGTGGTGGCGCAGCGCCTGGCCGAGCAGATGGGTCAATCGTTCATCGTCGACAACCGCGCCGGCGCCAACGGCGTGATCGGGAGCGACGCGGTGGCCAAAGCGCAGCCCGATGGCTACACGCTCCTGGTGCAGGCCTCCACCTTCGTCACCAACCCCATCCTGCTGAAGAACCTGCCCTACGACATGATGCGCGACTTCATGCCGATCTCGAACATCGGCTCGGTGCCGCTGGTGGTCACCACTTACCCCACCTTCCCGGCCGGCAATCTCAAGGAATTCATCACCCTTGTGCTGGCAGCGCCGGAAAAGTATTCGTTCGCCGCCCCGCCGATCGGCTCGGCCGGGCACCTGGCCGAAGAGGCGATCAAGGCCGGCGCGAAATTGGGTCTGCAACTGGTGCCCTACAAGGGCACGGCGCCCGCCATGACCGACGTGATGGGCGGCCACGCCAGCGCGCTGATCGATGCGCTGCCTTCTTCATACCCGCAGATCAAGGGCGGGAAACTGAAGGCGCTGGCCGTCACCAGCCCGAAACGCATCGCCTTCATGCCCACCGTGCCGACGGTGGCCGAGTCGGGCCTGCCGGGCTTCGACATGGTGTCCTGGTACGGCCTGTGGGGCCCGGCCGCCCTGCCCCAGGATCTGGTTCGTCGCCTGTCCGGCGAAGTGGCCAAGGCGGTGCGCTCGACGCTCGCAACCGAGCGTCTGGGCGAGCAGGGTTTCGATGCGGTCGGCTCCACGCCGGAGGAATTCGGCGCCTTCCTGGAACGCGAACTGGTCAAGGTCACGCGCATCGTCAAAGAAGCCAACGTCAAGGTGGAGTAGGGCGGGACGGGGCCGGGCGGGCCGGGCGGGCAGGACGGGGCCGGGCGGGCCGGGCAGGCCGGGCGGCACATGCCGGCCTTGACTTGACGCCGCCTGCGGGCACCGCAGCCCCAGGCGGTCCTGTGACAGCATTGGGCGGCAACGACGCGCACGCCGTTTTAATCCGCAGCATCATTTCCGGCGCAGTATTGTTTTGCCGTTTCGCGCCCGGCCATTCGGCTTGCGCTGTCCCGAAGAGTTCTCACATGTTGGCGTCCATTGAAACGGCGACCGCGCCGCTGCGCAAGCTCTGCTTCCTGGTGCTGCATTCGGGCGCGTCGAACCTGGACAATTGCGCCACGCCGCTCACGCATGCCTTGACCGCCAGCGCGATGGAATGCGATGTCGAAATGCACTTCATCGGACCCGGCGCGCGCCTCTTAGCCGCAGGTGCAGCCGACGCGGTGCTGGCCGGTTCGCCGCCAAAAGCGCTTGCCGCGCTGCTCGACGACGCGCGCGACAGCGCCGTACGCCGCCATGCCTGCACCAGCGTTTCGCGCGAACCACGGCGCCCCCGGACCAGCGCGGCCGGAATCCGGCAGCCGCGCAAGATCGTAGCCTCGACAATTCACCGGGCCGCAGCCACAATCGGACCCCTTGAAACCCTCACAAGAATCGGAGCGGCGCTTGAATCACGCCCAAGCGGCCCACCCGGCCTTTCGCATCATCGACCGTCTGGCCGGCCAGGCACGCCCGGATGAAGCCGCCGAAATCGCGGCGGGGCTTTTGGCCGTGTCCGCCGCGATCAGCCCGAAGTACTTCTACGACGCGCTCGGTTGCCGCCTGTTCCAGGCGATTTGCGAATTGCCGGAGTATTACGTCACCCGCACCGAGGCCGGCGTGTTCGAAGCGCAGCGCGGGAAAATTGCCGCCACCGCCGGTACCGGCCGGCAACTGGTCGATCTGGGCGCGGGCGATTGCCAAAAGGCGGCCTGCTGGTTTCCGGTGCTCGACCCCTGCCGCTATGTGGCCGTCGATGTGGCGCGCGGCATTGTCGAATCGGCGTTGGCCGAGTTCGCCGCCGAAATGCCGCATGCCGACTTCATCGGCGTGATCGACGATTTTTTCAGCGCCTTGAATCTGGATGGCGTGCTTGGTCCCGAACCGGTCACCTTCTTCTATCCCGGTTCCTCGATCGGCAATTTCACCCCGGACCAAGCGGTGCGTTTCATGGCGCAAACGCGCCGCTATTGCACGGCCCCCGGCAGCGGCCTCCTGATCGGGGTCGATCTGGTGAAGGACCGGCGCGTGATGGAGCGCGCCTACGACGACGCCACCGGCGTGACCGCCGCTTTCAACAAGAACGTGCTCAATCACATCAACCGGATCGCCAGCGGGAATTTCGATCCGGGAATGTTTCGCCATGTCGGGCTGTTCAACACCGATGAAAGCCGCATCGAGATGCACTTAGAGGCGATCGAGGATCAAACCGTCTCGATCGCCGGGATCACGCGCCGCTTCGCACGCGGCGAGCGCATCCATACCGAAAACTCCTGCAAGTACACGCTGGAGTCATTTGGCGCACTGCTGCGCCGCGCAGGCTTTTCGCGCATCGAGCAATGGACCGATGAACGTGGGTGGTTCGGGGTTTTCTTTGCCGCGCCGTAGCTGCGGCACCGGAGCCCGCAGATTGCGCTCGCCGAACGCGCCTGCGGATTGCGCCCGCAGGAAGCGCCTGCTGGATGCGCTTGCGCGAAGCGTCTTGATTCGAATTTCACGTGTGCGCTGTAAAGTGCGGTCTTTGCGCAGTGCCTTTCCCCAACCGAGGTAACCATGACGAACATGTTTCGAACTCTGTGCCTGGTGGCGCTGGCCTTGCTGCTTCAGGCCTGCGGCACGCCCTATGCGACGGTTGCAAACCCACGCGGCGATCCAGTCATGCTGCTGGGCTATGACCCGGTGGCCTATTTCACCGCCGGCGCACCGACACGCGGCAAGAAGGAGATCACCTCCACCTTGCCCAACCGCACCTACTACTTCGCCTCGGACGCGAACAAGAAATTGTTCGACGCCAGCCCGGCGAAGTTCGAACCGCAATATGGCGCCTTCTGCTCCTCCGGCGCGGCCTTCGCGCTGAAACTGGGCAGCGACCCGACCTCGTGGGAGATTTATCAAGGGCGCCTGTTCATCTTCGGCGACGTGCTCGGGCATGAGGCCTGGAAACTCGACCGCGACTGGAACGTCAAGTATGCCGACCAGGTCTGGCCGGAGATCAAGGACGCCGGCTGGCGCGGACAGTCGCTTTCACGCTATGCCAACAAGGTGCCCTGGTACAAGAACAGCGCCGATATTCGCGCCGAGTATGCAAAGCAGAATCCCGGCAAGCCCTGGCCGACCTTCGATGTCGGCAGCATGTTCTCCAACTTGTTCACCAAGCCGCCGGGCTGGCGTGCGGCGGAAGGCTTCAGCCAGCCGGCGGTGGGTTATCCGGACTGAAATCCGCATGACACGGATTCGAACGCACCTGGCGCTCGCCCTCTCTTGCGCGGGCGCACTGGTCGCCCTTGCGGCCGAACCGGCCATTGCACAAGCAAGTGCCGAGCGCGTGAAGGGCACGCCCGAACTCATCAAGAGCTTGGCGCAGGGCGGCTACGTCATCTATTTTCGGCATGGGCATACCCATTGGCAGCAAAAGCTGATCGAGTCCGGCACCCAGACCGAAGGGCGCCATGATCTCGGCAATTGCGCCACCCAGCGCAATCTGGACGAGATCGGACGCGACGACGCCGCGCGCATCCACCAGGCACTGACGGCCGCGCGCGTTCCGGTGGGAAAGGTGCTGGGCAGCCTGTATTGCCGCCCTTCGGAATACGTTTCACTCATCACCGGCCGAGTGCCGGTGCGCACGCAATGGCTGACCGGGCTATCGACCCCTGATACCTTGAAGGAGATCAAGCGCGAAGTCGCGACACCGCCCGCGCCCGGCACCAATGTATTTCTCGGCGGCCACGGCGATCGCCCGTTCGACCTGACCGGGCTTGTCATCCAGGAAGGCGACGCACTGGTGTTCGACCCGCGCAACCACCGTGCCGACGATCCGGCCAAGTTCGCGCCGGTAGCCTGGATCAAGCCGGGCGAATGGGCCGCGCTGGCGGGCGTGGCTGCCACCGCCGGTGCGCCGGCTGCGACCACACTCGCCGGTGTGCGCGTCGGCAGCACGCCGCAGCATGACGAATCGAATCTGCGCGCCAGCCTGCCGGCCCTGACCGAAGGCCGCGTGATCGATCATGGCGCGTTGTCGCGCCAGGTGCATCTGGCGCGCGACAACCCGGCGAAGAACATCGAGGTCCAGTTCGCGCCGTCGGCGCGCCCCGACAGCAGCGACGCCAATCTGATGACCGCGAGCGTCAAACCCTGGTCGCTTACGGCCGGTCTGAGCAACATCAGCGTTGCCGGCAACCGCCGCGAGCGCGTCCTGCTGGGCGGCGACTACGTCAACCTGTGGAACCGCGACCACCAGGTGGCCTTTCTCGCCAGTACCGCACCTGGCCTGGGCAACCGGGCCGACAACCTCAGCATGGCCTACCGCGCCCCGTTGCCCGCACTGGGCGGCATGCTTGAATTCAAGGCCACCCGCGCGCGCGACGGCGGCGGGTCCGATGCCGACTATGCCGCCATTACCGGCGCCGGGCACAGCACGGGCGTACGTTACCGCCAGCACCTGACCCCGCTGGCGGACTACCATCATCAGCTCGCAATCGCCCTCGACGATCGCCAGTGGTCGGGCGCGACCTTGCGCAGCCGAGCGCTGACCATCGGCTATCGCGGACACTGGGAAGAAAACTGGCTCGGCTGGCAGTTCGATGCACGCGCCGTCACCAACTTGTTCGGCGGCGCCGGCAACGATGCCGCCGCCTATGCGCTCGCGCGACCCGGCGCCCGCCGCGGCTGGAGCGCGCTGCGCATCGATGGCGACTACGTGAAGATCCTCACCTACGACATCCGCCTGATCGCACGCGCGCGCGCGCAATTTTCGGGCGACGCTCTGATCCCCGGCGAACAGTTCGCCCTGGGCGCCACCCTCGAGCCTTGGGGCAGTTCCTTCAGCGTGTGGCGCCGCGCGCCCTGGCTGCACCCGGTGGGCGTACGCGGCCTGCCCGAGCGCGCATTGGCCGGCGACTCCGGCGCGCAGGCCAGCGTCGAGTTGTGGAGCCGGCGCCTGATCGGCCAGGACCTGCGCGTCGGTGGATTTTTCGACGCGGGCACGGTGCGCCGCAAGGATCCGGCCGCCGGCGTGACCGGGCGCGCCAATGCGTCGAGCATCGGAGCGGCCCTGCACTACCAGTGGCGCGGCAATGTCGCGTTTTCGATGACGGCGGCGCATGTGCTGCATGGCGGCGGCGCGGTGGCGAAGGGGGACGGGCGGGTGGATGCGGCGTTGATGTTGCGCTACTGATCCGACGGCCACAAGTCGATTCATCCTCTCGACGCGCGGAAGTTGCCACGCAGCAAGGTTTTGCCACCAGTTACAGACAGACCTGCATGAAAGCTCGGCATCGCGCGAAGATTGGCGCGGCCGCCCCGTGGCCAAAAGTGCGATTCGATCGGGGCCGTTTATAGCAATTTATATACGGTTATATCTCGACTCGCATATATTTGGATATAAATGGCTTTCTTCGGCACCGATGATGACCGCAACGGGCGCCTGTGGAAGGTGACAAGCGGCGAGTGGCTGCGCGCGTCGCAAGGTGCTATTCGTAAGTCAGCGCCCCGCGCCCCAGCAGCGTCTCGCCCTTGATCGCATCGAAGATCGATTCGATCTCTGCGAACGGTGCACGCATCCCGACCACCGGCTTGACAATGCCGCGCGCCATCAGATCCATCGTCTCGATCAATTCAGTGCGAGTCGAGTGACGCGAGCCGGTGACGATTTTTTCGCTCATCATCATGGTGCGCGGATTGATGCTGATGTCTCCCTTGCCGACGCCGACGACCACAGCGCGACCACCCGTGGCCAGGCTGTCATAGGCGGCCTGAAACGTCGCGCCGTGGCCGACGTAGTCAACCGCCGCGTCCACCCCTTTGCCGTCGGTGAGCCGCTTTGCCTGCGCGGCGACATCGGGATGCGTGCGCACATTGATCACCTCGTCGGCGCCCCATTGGCGCGCCAGCGCCAGCTTTTCATCCGACACATCGGCCGCGATGATGCGCGCGCCAAACAATTTGGCGACTTGCACGCCGTGAATGCCGACCCCACCACCGGCCCCGATCAAGAGGACGTTGTCGTGCGGATTGATTCTGGCGCGTTCGCGCATGCAGTGCCAGTTGGTGTTGACGGCGTCGGTCGCCATGGCCGCGGCTTCGTAACTCAGGCCCGCCGGGATGTGCAAAAAATTTTCCACCGGCAGGCAAACGTATTCTGCGAATCCGCCATCGCGCTGCACGCCGACAAAACCGCCGAACTTCTCGCACAGGGTTTCGCGTCCGCCGCGACACCAGCGACAGCGTCCACAGGTGAGGTAGAAGTAGACCGAACAACGGTCGCCGACCGCGAGATCGCTTACGTCCGCACCTACCTCGACGATATCCCCGCCCAGTTCATGCCCCATGATGCGCGGCGCGCTGCCGCCGAAGCTGCCGGTGCGCATGTTGAGGAGCGTCAGGCCGACGCCGGCCGCACGCACTTTCATCACGGCCTCTCGCGGGCCGGGCTTCGGGTCGGGACGCGTTTGCAGCACCGATTTTTCGCCCCACTGATTGACCACCATCGCCTTCATGGAATTTTCCCTTTTCTATTGCAGATCAATTTCAGGGGCTACGCGGGACCTCAGAACGCCTTGATGAGGTAGGTCGCCGTAATCGGAAAGTAGTACACGATGGCGGTGATGATCAGCAGCATCACGCAAAATGGGGTCGAGCCGGCGAAGATGAGGGCCATGGAAACGTTTTTGTCGGGGATCACCGATTTGACGGCATACACCACCATGCCGAAAGGCGGTGTCAACAGGCCTGCTTCCACCGTCAGGATACCGACCATGGCGAAGGCGATCGGATCGATGCCGAGCGCCAGTGCGACCGGCGCGAAAATCGGCACCGTCAGCAGCATGATCGAGATCGAGTCGATCAGCATGCCGAGAATCAGCCACACGCCGACCATGAAGAGCATGGTCATGCCCGGCGAGAGCTGACTGGCGAGCATCGCGGTCTGGATCTTTTCGCCGATGCCGCTCATCGACAGGGTGCGCGCATAGAGCTGCGCGGTGAATACCAGGATCATCAGCGGGGTCGCGGTGCGGCCCACCGAGAGCACCGCGTCGCGGATCTGCGGCCAGCGCATGCCCTTGATGATGCCGATGGCCAGCGCGATCAGCGCGCCGATCCCGGCGCCTTCGGTCGGCGTGAAGATGCCGGCCCAGATGCCGCCAAGCGCGCCGCAGACGATCGCGATGAGCCCGACCATGCTGACGGCCATGCCGATGGCGGTAGGGGCTTTGACGACGCTCCCATCTTCGCCGCCGGCTTCCACCGCCGCCGGCTCGGCTTTTGCCTGCGCGCCCGCAGGCACATGCCCGACCAAACCGGGACGCACCATCGAGATGATGAAGATGTAAATCATCATCAGGCCCGCCAGCATGAAGCCGGGGATGATGCCGGCCAGGAACAAATGGCCGATCGAAAGATTGGTCAGGATGCCCCACACCACCATCAGCAGACTGGGCGGAATCAACATGCCCAGACAGGCGCTGCCGCTGATCAGGCCAAGTGAAAAGTGCGGGCTGTATCCCGCGCGCTTCATCTGTGGGTAGGCGATTGCGGTGAAGGTGGTCGCCGAGGCCAGGCTGGTGCCGGAGACGAACGAAAAAACAACATTGCCCAGCACGGTGGCATAGGCGAAGCGGCCGGGGATTTTTTTCAGCCAGCGGTCGATGCCCCAGTACAAATCGAATGCGATACCGGAGCGCGCGATGAATTCGCCCATCAGCAGGAACAGCGGCACCACGGCGAACACATAATCGCGCAGCGCTTCATAGGCGGTGCTGCTCAGGAACGAAAGGGAAATCTGCAGATCCAAGGTTGACATGTAGATCGCCAGCAGGCTGACGATGCCAAGCGACACCGCGACTTCCACCCCGGCGAACACCAGCAACAGCAGCAGGGCGAGAACATAAAAATGCAGATATTCGGACAAGCGGTACTCCGGTTGGTCAGAGCGCGTTAGCGCCGGAATGCGGCTTGTCCGCGCCGGCGCGGATGATCTCCCCCATGCGCACCAGGTAGTAGAAAGTGGCAAGCGCGCCGCCGATCACGATGGAGAATTTCGCCGGCCATGCCGCCACATCGACAATGCCTTCGCCCTCGTATTCGTTCTCGACCCAGGAGCGCAACGCCGGCTCCCATGCACCCCAAACCACGGCGCCGAAGAAAACCGCGCCGAGGATGCAGCCGATCACTCCCGTGGCAAGCAAACCCCTGGGCGGCAGCTGGCCGACAAAAATATCCACCGCCAGCATGCTGCGCGTGCGCACCGCGAACGGCACCTGGAGGAATACGATGATGATGAGCGTGTTGCGGATGTATTCCGCAGTGCCATAGAAGCGCAGGCCGAGCAGGCGCGCGGAAATCTCGACCAAAATGAAAAAGGCGATCGCGAAGGCGCAAAACGCTGTCAACACCATCATCCCCTTGGTGATGGTGTCGATGCCACCCAACAGTTTTTGCATCAGTCGAGCCTGGCTTTGACCGGCCATTTGTAGCCCGCCGCTTCAGTCTCGGCGATATAGGCTTTCATCACCTTTTGCATCGGCAGCTTATTCTCGGCTTCGTACTTGCGCGCCACTTCACGCGGCGAGTTGGCCAGCATCTCGGCCCAGGCCTGACGGTCAGGCTCGCTCACGGTGGTGATCTTGATGCCGCGGGTCTTGATCGCCGCCAGGGTCTTTTCGCCGATCTCGCGCGTCAAGGCGCCGCCTTTGGCTTCCATATCGCGACCGACTTCGACGATGATGTTCTGCACCTCTTTGGGCAGACGCGCGAAGCGGCGGTTGTTGATGGTCAGCGGTGTCACGGTCATCGCACCGAAGGAGACATCGACAAAGTTAGGTGCCACTTCGAACAGCTTCAGTGTATCCATCACCGAGAGGAAGATGATCATCGAGTCGATCAGCCCGGTTTGCAGCGAGGTGTACATGTCCGGCCCCGGCACCGACACCGGCAGCGCACCGGCATTCTCGACCCAGAAGGCATTCGGGCCGGCCGCGCCGACCTTGCGCCCCTTGACGTCTCCCGCCTTGGCAATCGGCGTGCGCGCCACCAGGTTGTAGGGCTCGAACGGTACCAGCGCCAACACGCGCTGGCCGTATTTCTCGAACTGGCGGTTCAGTTCCGGATTGGCGTCGTATACCTTGCGCGTGGCCTTGACCGAAACCTCCGGATTGCTCGGTCCGAACGGCAAGTACATCGGGAAGTTGTTCAACGCGAGTTTTTGCGCCTCGTGGCAAATGCAGAACATGCCGACGTCAACCACGCCCGACTCGACCGCTTCGAGCACCTCGGTGGTTTTGACCGACGAGCCGGAAAAACTCTCGATAAACTCGATGTCGTGACCGGTTTTTTCCTTGACGCGCTTTTTCACCTCAGGGATGAAGTAGGTTTGCGTCAGCTGGATGAAGTGCCAACTGGGGCTATGGCCGGAGGCGATCTTGAAGGTAAACTTTTCCGCCTGGGCCGGCAGGGCTGCGGCCAGCATTGGCAACGCCAGCAGAAGACCGCTCCGTTTGAACATCGTGCGCATGCTTTTCATCGACCTGCCCTCCTCGCCTGATTTTGTGGCTCTTGGTGTGAACGCGATTGCCCGAACCCGCGACCGCTTTTTATCTGCATCGCGATAATGCATGAGCGCCGCGTCGAACGCAAGCGCTTGTTGAGCAATCGATAAACTGCCTGGAGACTAACGCGATTGCACCCGATCGCCTTGATCGTCGGCGGCATGACGGCTTGCGGCAACGTCTCCCGTGCGTGGCGCGCGACGAGGGACGGGTGGATGTGGCGCGCGGAAGAATTGCAAGCTGCTTGGCGATGCGCCGGCACCACTCCAGAGGCAACCACTGGCGAGTTCGGCCGAATTGCGCGGAGCAGGGTCGGTCGTCACCGCTGCGACTTCGCCCGCCGGGTGCGACCGCTCGCCCTACCGATGGTCACTACGATGAAAGGTTCGACCGATCATTGCGCCACGTTGATCATCCAGCCCACGCCGAAGCGGTCGGCCAGCATGCCGAAGCGCGGCGAGTAAAAGGTCTTGCCGAGCGGCATGCGCACCTGGCCGCCTTCAACAAGCGCGCTGAACACGCCGTCGCACTCCGCTATATCCGCCAAGGTGATCGAAAGCGAGAAGCCGTCAAACTTTTGCGACCCGTCGCAATGGCCGTCTGAGGCCATTACCAGGGTGTCGCCGATGCGCAGGGCGGCATGCATGATCTTGCCTTCGGCGCCCGCCGGGATCATGCCAGGCGGGATCGGTTCGGGCGAATCGGAGAAGCGCATCAGCATCTCGACCTTGGCGCCCAGGACGCGTTTGTAAAGCTCGATCGCCTCTTCGCAGCGACCGTCGAAGAACAAATAGGGCTGGATCAACATGGCATCACTCCTTGATTGAAGACTGGAACCGGGTCGCCGACCACAAGAGCCTGACGCAACTCCGGGCTCTCTAACAACGACACTCAACTCGCGGTGACGCCGACATTCGCGCGCAACGCACCTGCACGACCACTACTTCTCGGCGATCTTCTTGATGCTGGCGAACCCCTCTTCGTACTTGTCGCCAACCATCTTGTCCATGTTGAAGAACAGCCCCATCAGCTTGGAAATGAAGGGGCTGGGACCGAACATCGCCTGCGTCACGCGGGTGGATTCGCCCTGGCCTTCCAGCTTGAATTCCACCATGTTGTTGGCCTTGAACGGCGCGCTGAAGTCGAGCTTGATCATGAGTTTCGAAGAGGGCACGGTCTCGACAATCTCCATCCGGCCCGCGCCGACATTCTTGTCGCCGCTCCACGTATAGACCGCTCCCTTGCCGCTGGCCGCGCCTTCGTAGGTGCGCTTGAGGGCAGGGTCGAGCTTTTCCCATGGCGACCAGGCTTCCCACTGATGGAAGTCATTGATCAAGCCGAAAACCTTTTCCGGCGGCGCCTTGATGACGGCCGAGCGTTCGACGCGAAAGGTGTCGGGGCGGGTCGCGGCAAACACCAGTACGGCCGCGATCAGGACGACGATTGCCAGTGCGGTGAATTTGATCATCATGCCATCTCCAAGGTTGTTTGCCGCAGTATGCGCGCAACGTCTTTTCGCGACAAACTCGTTCGCGGCGCGGCGCGCGGCGCAGAGCGGCTCGCAAACTGAAGGCCAACTTTGTGCGCTCACAACCCTGGTCGAACCGCGCCGGACCAAATCGACAGGTCGGCCTGAATTTTTTCACAGGCACTCTGAAGGTCCGGTACTTCGCCATTCCAAACGATCACGCGGGACTGATTTCGCGACCGCGCCGGCCTAGTGCGCCGGCCCTGAATGACTGATGGTTCGAGCGCGAGCCCGCAACCCGCCGCCTAACCCGGCTCCAACCCGACCACCAGGCGTTGCCCCAAAATGCTGATCGCCTGCGCGATGCGCGGCAACTTCGATCCATAGTGCGGATCAAGCAAGCGACGGACCTCCTTTTCATCGACACCGAGCCGCTTCGCAAGCTGCAACTTGCTGATGCCGGCCTGGCGCATCGCAACATATAGGGCCGCTTTGGCCATTGTTTCAGCCGGCGGCGATACCAGGTGCTCCCGTCGCCTGAGTTTGCTCGGCGCGGGAAACTCGATACCATCGATCATGTAGGTCGCAATCACTTCGTCCATCGCATCCGCCGCCTGCTCCAGCGCGTCTCGCTTGTCTTCGCCTTGTGTCACAAGCTGCGGCAAGTCACGGCACGTCACAACGAATCCACCTACGTCCGCAGGCGTCAATCGAACGGGATATTCAAAGCGGTTCATGATCGATTTCAATCAAAGTTGAGTGACACGAATTCCGAGTTGCGAACACATTGCGTGGACGGTGCCTGTCTTCAGTTCATCCTTGGGGTTGGGCACAACCGTGAACGTTGTCCCGAAATAGAGCGTCTGATGACTCCCTTTGCCTCGGGCGGCATTCAAACGCACTTCAACCCCCCGTGCTTTGCCGAGCGCTTTCACTTTGCGAATGAACTCGTTCCCGGTCATGATTCAATTGTCGGACGTTTACGTCCGACAAGCAAGCTGCATCCGCATGAATCATGACCAAATGCCGTGTGATACACTTGTACTACGTTCAACCCAATCGGAGCCGCATCATGCCCACCTCGATTCGACTCAGGCCCGAAATCGGGCGACTGCTTGATCAGCGCGCCAGACGCGAACGCAAAACACGGACCGATTTGATTCATGAGGCTCTTGACGCTTGGTTGAAGCCTGCCCGCCCGAATCTGGGTAGCGTGATCCGTGCCGCGCTTTCCGATGTACCCGAAGGGTTCGCCATCGAACGTGAGCAACCAATCAAAGTTGACCCGCGTGACTGGCAGCGCTGATGCGCTACATGCTCGACACCAACACCTTGGTGTACGTACTCAACGCACGACCTCAGCACCTGGCGGTTCTGCAGCGCTTCGAAAGCGAAGCGCCTTCGATGTTATGCGTCTCCGCGATCACCGAGGCCGAATTGCGCTTCGGCATCGAGAAGAGCCAGCGCAAGGATGCCACGCTCAAGAATCTCCACAGAGTGCTTGATGCTTTGAATGTGGCGGCCTTCGACACACGAGCCGCGGAGAGTTATGGCGCGCTGCGCGCCACTCTCGAGATCGCGGGCACGCCGATCGGCCCATTGGACACACTAATCGGCGCCCATGCACTCAGTCTCGGCCTGGTTCTGGTCACTGGCAACACGCGAGAATTCGAGCGTGTAAAGGGACTGCGCATCGAAAGCTGGATTCCAAATTGACCCGACATGGTCAGGCCACCGCCTGGTAGTAGATATTCTGCGGATGGTTCGCCTGGGCGAAAAACAGCCAACGCTCGGCCACCAGGCCCAATACCTGCGACAACGCCGCCAGTGCTATCAGGCCGACACCCGGCTGTAGGCGCGCCCACGCCAGCAGAACCAGCGGCAGCCCGAACGCCAATGCCAGCGCGATCCATTTGACGTTTTGCACCACCAGAACGCTCTTGCCGTGGAAGAACTCGCGGGTATTGAAACTGCCGCCGGTCGTGCCTTGCGACATCTGCCGGAGTTTGGCGTTCTTCACGCCGAGCGCGCTTTGCGCTGTGGATAGCGGCTTGAGCGCGCGGTTGCGCGCAAGGCTGATGATGCGCGCGACGGCCCCGGCAATGGTGAGCGAGAGCGCCGCCACGATCCAGAGCGCGCCTTCATCGGCGCCGTACAGCGCATGCCAGTACGCCGCAAAGGCGGTGGCGCCGGACATCCAGCCCAGCAGCACGAAGTTGACGATCGTCAGCGGATGCGCCCATTCGCGCAGGAAGCGGATGCAGGCATAGATCATGGCGGTGCAGAACCAGAGTGCGAAACAAAGGATCGCGCCGGCCGCACCGACCCACTCGGCCGCGGCCCAGCCCTGCCACTGCGCGAGCGACCAGGCGGCGATCGCGGCGATGGTCAGCGGCAGCACAATCACCTCGCGCGAAAGCCAGGAGGTGCGCCACATCGCAAGCGCGCGCCAGGCGCGCCGCGGGTGGCCCAGATGAAAGAACGAGCAGGCCAGGCCGGCGACGAGCACCACCACGCAGCCGAAGCCGCCGATGGCGAGGTGCTTCGGTTCGGCGCCGAGCGCGGCCGCACGCAAGGCCATCAGAAAAAAACCCTGGCCGAGACCGGCTAACACGGTGAACAGGATCACCGACCAGGCGGGGTGCATGGCTAGAACTCCTGGGCTTCGCGCACCAGGCGCGGCAGATACTGGTTGGCGGGCTTGGTCTCCCACTCGGGCATGAGCGAATAGCCGCCGCGCTCGCGGATCGCCTTCGACACTTCCGAATCCGGATCCTTCACATCGCCGAACAGGCGCGCGTTGGTCGGGCAAGCTTTCACGCAGGCGGGCTTGCGGTCTTCCGGTGCAAGCTTTTCATCGTAGATGCGGTCCACGCACAGGGTGCATTTGGTCATCACCTGGCGTTCTTCGTCGAGCTCGCGCGCGCCGTAGGGACAGGCCCACGCGCAGTACTTGCAGCCGATGCAGCGGTCGTAGTCGACCAGCACGATACCGTCTTCCTTGCGCTTGTAGGAGGCGCCGGTCGGGCATACCGGCACGCAGGGCGGGTCTTCGCAGTGCAGGCAGCTCTTGGGAAAGTGGATCGTCTCGGAGGCCGGAAACTCGCCCGCCTCCCAGGTTTGCACCCGGTTGAAAAAGGTGCCGTTGGGTTCCGCGCCGTAGGCGTTGAGATCGGCCAGCGGCCCGGCCGAGCCGGAGGTGTTCCATTGCTTGCACGAAGTCACGCAGGCATGGCAGCCGACGCAGACGTTGAGGTCGATCACCAGGGCCAGTTGCTTGGCCAGCGGTTCGGTAGCTTGGGTCATTTGCGCTTCCCTGCGAAATAGGCGAGCACGCCGGCGGCACGACCGGCCACGCCAGGCACGGCCGGCGTGGCGGCCACCTGCGGATAGGACTCTTGAGCTTCCTCCGGCGCCGCCGCGCGGATGCGCACCCGCACGTCGTACCAGCCGGCCTGCCCGGTGATGGGGTCGGCGTTGCTGATGCGGCGGCCGGGGCTGCCTGCGAGCGGCAATTCCTCGCTGATCAGGTGGTTCAACAGAAAGCCCTTTTTCGACTCATCGGCGCCCGGCGCCAGTTGCCAGGCCCCGCTGGCCTTGCCGATGGCGTTCCAGGTCCAGACCGTGCCTGGTTCCACCGCCTCGGAATGCCGCGCGATCGCGCGCACCTTGCCCCATTGGCTTTCGACCCAGCACCAGCCGCCGTCGGCGATGCCGGCGGCCTTGGCCGTCAGCGGATTCACCTGCAGGGTGTTGTGGCTGTGGATCTGCCTGAGCCAGGCGTTCTGCGAATCCCACGAGTGATACATCGCCATCGGCCGTTGCGTGATGGCATTGAGCGGATAGGCGGCCGTATCGGTGGCAGCCTCTTCGAGCGGCGCGTACCAGAATGGCAAGGGGTCGAAGTAGGTGGCGATGCGCTCGCGCAATTCTTCGGGCGGGCGCCGTCCGTTCGACTTGCCTTGCGCGGCCAGGCGAAAACTCTGCAGCGTGTCGGAATACAGGGCCAGTTGCACCGGGTCGTTCTTCTGGCGCCAGCCTTTCTCCTTGGCGAAATCGAGATAGGCGCGGTTCCAGTTGCGCATGTAATGCATGTCCTGCGGCATGTGGTACTGGAATACGCAGTTGTTCTTCGCGTACATCTCCCATTGTTTCGGATTGGGCGCGCCGCGCAGATGCTCGGTGCCGTCGCGGCCGCGCCAGCCCATCAGGAAGCCGATCCCCGGCTGGGCCTCGAAATTGACGACGAAGTCCGGATAGTCGCGGAACTTGCGCGCCCCTTCGGCGTTGATGAAGGCGGGGAACTTCAGGCGCGAGGCCAGCTCGACCAACACCTCCTGGAACGGCCGGCATTCGCCCATGGGCGGCACCACCGGCACCCGCACCGAATCGACCGGCCCTTCGAACTCCGAAATCGGCCGGTCCAGCATGCTCATCACGTCATGCCGCTCAAGGTAGGTGGTGTCCGGCAACACGAGGTCGGCGAAGGCCACCATCTCGCTCTGGAAGGCGTCGCATACCACCAGGAAGGGAATGGCGTGCGCGCCGGTCTTCTCGTCCTTGCGGTTCAACATCTCGCGCACTTGCATGGTGTTCATGGTCGAGTTCCACGCCATGTTGGCCATGAAAATCATCAGCGTGTCGATGCGATAGGGGTCGCCCTTGACGGCATTGGTGATGACGTTTTGCATCATGCCGTGCGCCGAGAGCGGATGCTCCCAGGAGAAGGCATGGTCGATGCGGATGGGCGAGCCGTCCGGGTTGACCGCCAGCTCCTCGGGGCTGGCCGGAAAGCCCAGGGGCGCCGCGTTGAGCGGCGTGTTCGGCTTGATCATCTCGGGCGCGTTGAAGGCGCGGTAATTGGGCACGATGTGGCGCGGGTACGGCGCCTTGTGGCGAAAGCCGCCGGGCGCATCGATGGTGCCCAAGACGCTCATCAACACGGCCAATGCGCGCACGGTCTGGAACCCGTTGGAATGCGCCGCCAAGCCGCGCATGGCATGGAAGGCCACCGGGCGGCCCTGCGTTGTGGGATGCTGCTTGCCCCAGGCGTCGGTCCACGGAATCGGCAATTCGAAAGCCTGCTTGAAGGCGGTGTCGCCCATCTCGCGCGCGAGCTTGCGAATCCGCACGGCGGAAATGCCGGTGATCTTCTCCGCCCATTCCGCAGTGCAGGAGGCGACCCGCTCGCGCAAGAGCTGGAACGAAGGCGCCACGCGGGTGCCATCGGCCAAGGTGTAGCGCCCCTCGAGCGCGGGGTCGCAACCTTCGGCGATGCCCTGCGGGTAGGCCGCCATCACCGTGCCGGAAATCTTGTCCCAGACCAGCTTGTTATGCGGATTGCGGCCGTCGCCCGGAGCGCCGGCGGCGGGGTCGAAGGCGAAGAGACCCTGGCGTTCGCAGTCGTCCTCGACCACCAATTGCGGCGCGTTGGTGAAACGCTTCAGGAACGCATGATCGATCTGGTCGTTGGCGATGACTTCATGCAGCAAGGCCATGAAGAGCGCGCCGTCGGTGCCGGGCTTGATCGGGATCCACTCGTCGGCGATCGCCGAATAGCCGGTGCGCACCGGGTTGATCGAAATGAAGCGGCCACCGTCGCGCTTGAATTTCGAGATCGCGATCTTGAGCGGGTTGGAATGGTGATCTTCGGCGGTGCCGATCATCACGAATAATTTGGCGCGCAGAAGGTCGGGGCCGCCGAACTCCCAGAAGCTGCCGCCGATGGTGTAGATCATGCCGGCGGCCATGTTGACCGAACAGAAGCCACCATGCGCCGCATAGTTGGGGGTGCCGAACTGGCGCGCGAACAGGCCCGTCAAGGCCTGCATCTGGTCGCGCCCGGTGAAGAGCGCGAATTTCTTCGGGTCGGTAGCGCGAATTTTCGCCAGCCGCTCGGTGAGGATGTCGAGCGCCTTCTCCCAGCTGATCGGCTCGAATTCGCCGGCGCCACGCTCGCTCCCGGGCTTGCGCATGAGCGGCCGGGTCAGGCGCGCCGGCGACACCTGCTTCATGATGCCCGCCGCCCCCTTGGCGCAGATCACGCCTTTATTGAGCGGGTGGTCGGGGTTGCCCTCGATGTAGCGCACCTCGCCTTCACGCACATGCACCTTGATGCCACAGCGGCAGGCGCACATGTAGCAGGTGGTGGTCTTGACGCTGTTGCCGGCGTCCAGTTCGGCGGTGATGCGTACCGGGTCTGCGTGGTTCACGGTCGATGGGCTCTCTGGTCATCGCAAATGGGGCGAAGTCAATATGCCTTGCAAATATTAGCTTAGTCCGATCGGCTATTTCAGACCAGCAAAAGTTCACGCTGAAGAAATTGACAGGTGCGCACAACCTTCGCCGGGCAGGCATGGTCTTGCCCACCAGCGCGACGCGCCGGCAACGCGACCCGGCGCCGGCGGCTCGCGCATGCCTCAATCGATCCCATGCCCCTTCTCATCCTCCGCAGCAAAACCGAAACGACGCAGCAGCAGCGACACGGCGATGCCGATGAACACCGCATACTCCAGTTGCACCACCAGGGTTGCGAAAAAGGTCACTGCCAGCACCACCTGCTCGTGGCGCGGGCCTTTGAAGAT
>JAYVST010000605.1:0-1815 GCA_043775255.1 Burkholderiales bacterium | reverse complement strand
CCGTACGAGGTGCTCGACGCGATCCTTGCGCTTTACGTCGAAGAAGACCAGAGCACCGCGGACATCATCGCGCGCGGCTACGCCCGCGACGACGTCGAGAAAGTGGTACGCCTGATCCGCATCTCGGAATACAAGCGGCGCCAGTCGCCGGTGGGCGTGCGGGTCACGCACCGCGCTTTCGGGCGCGACTGGCGCATGCCGATCGTCAACCGTTACCGCGACTGACGCGTTGCGCCAGCCGGTGTTGATATACTGATTCGAACAGGTGATACACAAGGAGACAGCATGAAAAAAATAGAAGCGGTGATCAAGCCGTTCAAGCTCGATGAAGTGCGCGAGGCCTTGTCTGAGGTCGGCGTGACCGGGCTGACCGTCACCGAAGTCAAGGGCTTCGGGCGCCAGAAGGGCCACACCGAGCTCTACCGCGGCGCCGAGTATGTGGTCGATTTCCTGCCCAAGGTGAAGGTCGAGGTGGTGGTGGCCGACAAGGACGTGCAGGGTGTGCTCGACGCGATCGTCAAGGCGGCGCGCACCGGCAAGATCGGCGACGGCAAGATTTTCGTCGGTAGTTGCGAGCATGTGCTGCGCATCCGCACCGGCGAGACCGGCGAATCGGCAGTTTGAACCGCGCCAGTTGCGTTACGCCTGAAAAAAAGCCCCGCGCTGCGGGGCTTTTTCACGCCTCCTTGCGCTTGGCCGCCGTCGGCAGGGCATCGACCCGCGCGAATTCCCCCTCCTTGAACAGCGCGCTGTCGGCGGCATAGTCGCGCATCATCCCCAGCGCGTCCAAGCCCCAGAACAGTTCGCCGCCAAAATCGAAAGTCGGCACGCCGTAGACGCCGCAGGCGATGGCCGCTTCGGTATTGGCGATCAGGCGTTGTTTCACCTCCGGCGCGCCGATAGCGGCGCCGGCGTCGGCCACGCCCAGTTCGCGGGCCAGGACGTCGAAAGCCGCAGGCGCATTCACGTCTTCACCACGTTGCCAGATGGCGTCGAAAACAGCCGCCACATGCGCGCGGGTCGGCCCGGCGGCACACAAAAGGCGCAGCGCGTGCAGCGGATTGAAGGGATGCGCCGGCGGAAAACGCATGGGAATGCCCGCCTCGCGCGCCAGCCAGACGCACATGCGGTAGGTCTGGCGGCGCTTCTCCGGTATTTCCGCCGGCCCCTTGTGGCCGTGGGCCTTGAGCAACCCGGCGAACAGCACCGGCACATGCTCTACTTCGGTGCCTGCCGGCAGACGTTCGAACTGCCTGAAATGCAGGTAGGCGAAAGGCGAGATGACATCGAAGTACCAGACCGCCCGCATCGTCATAGACCGATCGTGGTGGCGCTGACGGCGGGCGTGCTTTGTTCCCAGATCGCGTTGAAGCGGTTGAGCCACTCGCGCGTCTCGACCGGGTCGTCCAAATAGACCGCGCCTTTCGGATGATCATGGTGACGCCGCCGCAGGCAATGCGCATCGTCACCAACCACCAGCACGTCCTCGAGCTTGCGAATTTCCTCGTTGGTCTGGTGGATCGCAATCGCGTGGCCGTATTGGCGCAACAGGCGCATCAAGCGCGGCGAACGCTGCGTGATCACCGTCGTGTTGTGCACCACGATTTGCAGCCGATTGGTGCGCCGCTTGATAAGGAAGCTGCGCAATTGTTCTTCGCGCGCCACGCTGTTCATGCCGAAGTCCGTCAGGGTGGCGTCGAACATGCGCAGCGTCCGGTTGGTTTTGGCCAGAACCTCTTCGAAGGCATCGGCGAATTCGCGCTTGGCGGCGATCAGGCGTCGCTGCGGTTTGCCGGGCTCGATCACCGTGGTCGG
>JAYVST010000604.1:0-3924 GCA_043775255.1 Burkholderiales bacterium | reverse complement strand
GCGCCGCACGAGCCCGAGTGCGCGCGCAGCGATCAGGCAGCACAGCACAGGCAGCCAGACGGTGAACGGCCATTTCGGCCAACTCATACCGGATGTGGTCTCGGTGTAGCGGAAATCATCCCAGGTCATGCGCGCGCCAAGCACGGCCAGACCAATGAAAAACACCATCACGGCCCCCGCCGACAGGATCGCCAGCCACCGTTGCCGCTGCGCCGACCCACTCTCGAAAAAATACTCGATGCGGATATGGCGGTCACGCGCATAGGCTGCCGCCCCGGCAGTGAGCGCCATGGTCATCATCAGGAAAATCGAGATTTCCTCCGTCCACGCGAACGACTCGTCGGTGAAATACCGCACCACCACATTGATGAAGGTGATCAGGCACAAGGCGGCCATCATCAGCGCTGCGGCAACGTCTTCGAAGGTGAGGGGTTCGGGCGCCGTTGACGGCGGCACACCCGTCTGGCTATCGGTCATGCCGGACGATTCGACGCGGGGTGCAGCATGCCTGCCACACCTGCGGCAACGCCAGTGGAAACGCTGGGTTCGTGCGCGGTCGCATGCTATTGCGCCAGCAAGGCACGGGCGGCCGCATCGATCCGTATCGGGGTCAGGCGCGCCTCGTTTTCCAGCACCTGTGCATAGCCGACCGGGATCCGCGGCGCGCCAACGCGCTTGACCTTGCAACCCAGATGTTCCGCCGCGCTGGCGGCGATCTCGGCGCCAAAGCCTGCCACCTGCACCGCCTCATGGGCCACCAGCAACCTGCCGGTCTTTGCCGCCGAGGCATACACCGCCTCCTTGTCCCAGGGCCACAGGGTGCGCAGGTCGATCACTTCGGCGGAAATGCCTGCGGCAGCCAAGGTGGCCGCCGCCTCGAGCGCAACCGACACCCCGCGCGACCATGTGACCACGGTGACATCGCTGCCCTCGCGCAGCAGCGCCGCCTTTCCCAGCGGCACGTCGACACCGGGCGACACCGCACCTGCGACACCCCACAGCTCCTTGTGTTCCATGTAAATCACCGGGTCGCCACTGGCCAGTGCGCTCTTCAACAGGCCGTAGTTGTCCTGCGGCAGCGCCGGGGTGACCACCGTCAAACCGGGCATGTGCGCAAACCAGGCCTCGAGCGACTGCGAATGCTGGGCCGCCGAAGCCGACCAGATGCCGATGGGCATGCGCGCGATCAGGGGCACCCGGCCCTGACCGCCGAACATGTAGCGGTTCTTGGCCGCCTGATTGACGATCTCGTCCATCGCGCAGAGGGCGAAATCGATGACCCGCATCTCGACCACCGGCCTCAAACCGGCCAGCGCCATGCCCACGGCCGCACCCATGATGTTGGCTTCCGAAATCGGCGTATCGATGATGCGCTCGGGGCCGAATTCCTGCGGCAGCCCGCGATACTGGCCGAACACCCCGCCGCGACCGAGGTCCTCGCCCATGGCGATGATGGACGCATCGGCGCGCATGGCTTCGGCCAGCGCCAGACAGGCCGCCTGTGCGTAGGTCATGGTCTCGGGCCGGCTCATTGCCACACCCCCGCGCCGGTGTTGGTGATGTCTTCATAGGCCGCTGCGGCGTCGGGCCAGGGCGCCGCCTCCGCAGTTGCCAGGGCAGCGTCGATTTCCGCATGCGCCGCGCGGTCGATGGCGTCGATCTCGCTTGCCGCGACGCCGCGCGCGACGAGCTTGCCGCGCGCCACCTTGAGCGGGTCATGGGCTTGTGCCGCCTCGACCTCGGTGGGGTCGCGGTAGGACCCGGGATCGACCGATACATGTCCCTTGAAGCGGTAGGTCACCGCATGCAGAAAGCGCGGGCCCGCGCCGGCGCGTACCTCCGCGACCAGGCGCGCCGCAGCCTCGTCAACGGCTAAGACATCGTTGCCATCGACCTTGAGCGAAGCGATGCCCAGTGCTGCGGCACGCGCCGAAACCCCTTCGCCGGCGGTCATCGGCCCGGTCGGCGTGGTGGCGGAAATGCGGTTGTCCTCGCACACGAACAAAACCGGCAGGCCGTACACCTGCGCCCAATTGAGGCTTTCCAGGAACGGGCCGCGATTGGCCGCGCCATCGCCGAAAAAGCAGGCGACGATGTGCGGCAGCTTGCGGATTTTCAGCGCGTGGGCCGCGCCGGTAGCGATCGGCATGCCGGCTGCCACCACACCGTTGGCGCCCAGCATGCCGACCGAAAAATCGGCGATGTGCATCGAGCCGCCCTTGCCCTTGTTAAAGCCGCTGGCACGTCCGAACAATTCGCACATCATGCGCGTGCTGTCGGCGCCCTTGGCGAGCGTGTGGCCGTGGCCGCGATGGGTCGAAGTGAGCAGATCCTCGCGTTGCAGATTCATGCAGACGCCAGTGGCGACGGCCTCCTGGCCGGTCGACAGATGGAGGGGCCCACGTACCAGTGCGGGCTTGCCGGACGTGGCCAGCCCCCAGGCGGCGACACCGCCCTGGCTGGCGATTTCGGCGGCATTCTCGAAGGCGCGGATGCGCGCCATGAGGCGATAGAGGTCGATCAGACGCTGCTGTTGCACGATTGGTCGGCATGGAGCCGCTAGTTGCGCGCGAATGGCGCCAAACCCTGGATTTTAGCAGTCGCGCCAGGCGCGCTCGGCCTGGACAACTGTTAAAGCTAACTGTTACAGCTAACTGTTGCGCACCAGTTCCTTGACCGCTGCCCATTGTCGTCGGCTCACCGGCACGCGCTCGGCAACGCCGCGCAGCACCACCTGCCACTGTGCTCCGCCGTCGCTGTCCGCTTCGTGCGCGACCGGCGCCTTCTCAAAGCCGCCGATGCGGTCGCGCGCCACCAGAACGCTGCGATGCACGCGCACGAATTGCGCCGCAAACTCCTCTTCGAGCCGGGTCAGGGACTCTTCCAGAAGGTATTCGCGCGCTTCCGTTCGAACCGTTATGTACTTGAGTTCGGCGCGCAGATAGATCACGTCGGCCAGCGGCACTAAGGTCAGGCGCCCGCGCTCGCTGATCGAAAGATAGCGGCGCGACTCCGGATTGATGCGCGCCAGGGTCTCGGCGGACGCCGGCAGCAGCGCTCCGGCGGCCTTGCGCAAGGCCGCCGAAAGGCGTGCCGCCCGCACCGGCTTCATCAGATAGTCGAGCGCGTTGACTTCGAACGCTTTCACCGCATATTCATCGTGCGCAGTAACGAAGATTACGGCCGGCGGCGCTTCCAGGCGCGCCAGATGTTGCGCCAGCTCGATGCCGCTCATGCGCGGCATCTGCATGTCGGCAAAGACCAGGTTGGCCCCGAGTTCACCCACCAGGGCCAGCGCCTCGACGCCGTTCGGCGCTTCCCCGACCACCACATGCGGCACTTCGCCGGCCAGGTCCGCAAGCAGGTCATGCATGCGCCGCCGCGCGGGGCCCTCATCGTCGACCACCAGGATTTTCAGCATCAGTGCTCCTTTTCCTCGACCCGCTCGGCGTAGCGGCGATAGGGCAGCACGATGCGCACCCGATACTCGCCCGCTGCCGCCTCGGTCACCAGGCGCGCCTCGACGTCAAAATGGAGGGCGAGGCGTTCGCGCACGTTATCCAGCGCCATATGATTGCCAACGCGCGGCACGCCACCGAGACCGGCGGGCCTGGTATTGCCTTCGACCATCGGGTTGGTGATCTCGATTTCCAGTTGCCCGCCTTTGCGCGTGACACTGATGGTGACGGTACCGCGTTCGCTCGAAGGTTCGATTCCGTGGTGAACGGCATTTTCGACCAGCGGCTGCACGATCAGCGGCGGCATGGCCGAATCCAGGCAGTTGCGGTCGACCTCCCAAGCCACATCAAGGCGTTCGCCCAGGCGCAGCATTTCGATGTCGAGATAGCGACGGCAGATATCGATTTCATCCGCCAGTGGCACCAGCTTGCGTTGTTCACGCAAAAGCACCCGAAACAGGTCCGC
>JAYVST010000603.1:0-3209 GCA_043775255.1 Burkholderiales bacterium | reverse complement strand
GGCATGGCGGGGGCGGCGCTGCTGGCCGCACGCGCAGCCTTGAAGCTGGGGGCCGGCCGCGTACTGGTCGGCATGCTCGCCGAAGGCCTGGCCGTCGATCCGCTTCAACCCGAATTGATGCTGCGTGGCGCCGCCGCGATCATCGAGGAAAAGCCGGATGCCGTGGTAGTCGGATGCGGGCTGGGCCAAAGCGATGAAGCCCTGGCGATCCTGCGGCAGGCGGTGGCACTGGCCTGCCCGCTGCTGCTCGACGCCGACGCCCTGAATCTGATCGCCAGGGACGCCAAGCTTGCCGCCGCTGTGTCGCGCCGCGACCACGCCACCCTGATGACGCCGCACCCGCTCGAGGCGGCGCGCCTGCTCGGGCGGAGTGCAGATGCGGTGCAGGGCGATCGACTTGCGGCAGCCGTGGCGCTGGCACGGCTCTACCACGCCACGGTGGTGCTCAAGGGCGCCGGCAGCGTGATCGCCGACGGCAACCATGCCTGGTGGATCAATCCGACCGGCAACCCCGGCATGGCCAGCGCCGGCATGGGAGACGTGCTGGCCGGATTGACCGGCGCACTGCTGGCGCGGCGCACCAGCCCGCTACGCGCGCTGCAGTGTGCGGTCTATTTGCATGGCGCCGCCGCCGACGCGCTGGTCGCCGACGGCATCGGCCCGGCCGGCCTGACCGCCGGCGAGACCATCGACCGCGCGCGTCTTTTGTTCAACCGCTGGTGCGCGACCTGAACGGTTGCCGCTCGCAGGCTTTGCAGACGGGCCGCGCAGCAGAATCCGCCACGGACTCTCAGGCGGCCCGCTTGAGCCGCTCCGGATACGGATACAGCATGTTGAGGGCCTGCGTCATGCCGCCTTCCTGGGCGATGCGCACATGCTCGCGGCGGAATTCGCGCGCGTGCGGCAGGCCGCAGGAATGGGCGATCATGTCGATCTCCTTGTTCATGTTGTTGCAGTAGTTCGCCACCCGCACGAATTTCTCCTCGACCACCAGGCCGCGCTGCAGGCGCGGATTGTGGGTGGTGACGCCGGTCGGGCAGGTATTCTGATGACAGCGCAGCGCCTGGATGCAGCCCAGGGAGAACATGAAGCCGCGCGCCGAGTTGACGAAATCGGCGCCGGCGCACAGGGCCCAGGCGGCGCGCGCCGACGTGACGATCTTGCCCGATGCCACCAGGCGCACCCGGTCCTTCAGGCCTGATTGCAACAGCGAATCGGCCACCCGCGGCAGCGCTTCGTCGATCGACAGCCCGACATGGTCGGCAAGCGCCTGCGGCGCCGCGCCGGTGCCGCCTTCGCCGCCGTCTATCACCAGAAAATCCGGCGCCCACTCCAGGCCGCGCCGGTTAATCGCGTCGCACAGGTCATTGACGAAGCGCCAGCCGCCGATCGCCGTCTTGATGCCGACCGGCTTGCCCGTGACGTCGCGGATGTAGGCAATCTTGTCGAGCAATTGGTCGACGTTGGCGATGTCGCGATGCCGGTTCGGGCTGATCGAATCCTCGCCCACCGGTATGCCGCGCACCTGCGCGATGATGGGCGTCACCTTGGCGCCCGGCAACACCCCGCCCTTGCCCGGCTTGGCGCCCTGCGACAGCTTGATCTCGAAGGCCCTCACCGACTCGTGCGCCGCCATCTCGCGCAGCTTCGCCTCCGACAGGTTGCCGTCCGCGTCGCGCACGCCGTATTTGGCAGTACCGATCTGCATGATGACGTCGCAGCCCCCCTTCAGGTGAAACGGTGACAGGCCGCCCTCGCCGGTATCCATCCAGCAGCCCGCTTTCTGCGCGCCGCGCGACAACGACTCGACCGCCGGCGCCGAAATCGCGCCGAAACTCATGCCGCTGACGTTGAACACCGAGCGCGCGGTGAAAGGCTTGGCCGCGTAGCCCGCGCCGATGACTAAGGGCGGTGTCGGCTGGCGGTCTTCTTCCAGGATCGGAAAGCCGGCATTGACGAAGATGAGCGCGCCGGGCTCGCGCAAGTCGTAGGTCGATCCGAAACCAACAAGGCCCCCTTCGTTCTTCGCCAGCCGGTAGACCCAGGAACGGGTGGCGCGGTTGAACGGCATTTCATCGCGGTCGCCCATGAAGAAATACTGGCGAAAATACTCGCCCATTTCTTCAAAGTAATAACGCAGGTGGCCGACAACGGGGAAGTTGCGCAGGATGGTGTGCTGCTTTTGCGTCACGTCGCGGATGAACAGGTAGATCAAACCGACGATGACGACAAACGCGATGATCGTGCCCAGCACGTAGGCCACCACCGTGCCCATGTGTTCGATGTTCATCTCCCCTCCGGCTGTCGTGGCCGCGTCGGCGGAGCGTGTGCCCGCGACGTCGACCGCGGGCAATGTAACGCATAATCCGGTCATGGGTAAGAACGCCATCCAAGCCGTGGTCCTTGACCTTGACGACACCCTCTGGCCGATCGCGCCGGTGATCAACCGCGCCGAGAAGGCGCTCGCAAAGTGGATCGTCGATCATGCGCCGGCGGTGGCAGCGCAGTGGGACATCAACACCCTCAAACTCCTGCGCGCCAGCCTGATCGCAGCCAATCCACAGTTGAAAAACGACGTGATGGGCCTACGCCGCAGCACCATTGCCGCCGCCTTTGCCGATGCCGGCGCCAGCGCACAACAAGCCGAAGCAGCGTTCGAGTTCTTTCATGCCGAACGACAGAAGGTGGAGTTTTACCCGGACGCGCTGCCGGCGCTGGAACGGCTGGGTCGGCGTTATCGCCTCGGCGTCATATCCAACGGCTTCGCCGATGTGCACGTCATCGGCATCGGTGCGCATTTCGATGTCGTGGTGTCAGCCCATGAGGTGGGCGTAGCCAAGCCGGATGTGCGCATTTTCAGCACCTGTGTCGAGCGCATGGGGCTCGCGCCTTCGAACATGATTTACGTGGGAGATGATCCGGCCAACGATGTGCTGGCGCCACAGGCTGCCGGCTTTCGATCAGCCTGGATCAATCGCGGCGGACGTCCGTGGCCCGAATCGATGGAACCCGGCGCAGTGCCGGCGCCTGCCTTCAATCATCTCGGTGAATTTGCCGACTGGATGCTCGACCAGTGAAACGCAGCCTGCGCGTCGGCTGTGGCGCCGACTTCTAGCAGCCTGTCGGACTTGGGGACCGTCGGCTACAAATCGGCCGCAGCGGTCCATTTTTCACCGCCTTCTTGTCCCATAGCCGGGCTATGGGACTGC
>JAYVST010000602.1:0-1876 GCA_043775255.1 Burkholderiales bacterium | reverse complement strand
GCGATTTCGCGTTGCACCGGTTCGGCGATCAGGTGGAATTCCTTGTAGCCGTCTTTCATGCGCCACGGCAGGGTCCAGCTGTTGAGGGTGACCACCGGGTTGTAGGGCCGGCCCTTGGCAGGGTGCGGGGTAATGACGGTGGCGGCCGAATCACGCAGCGGCGCCTCGGGCACCGCGGCCTGGGCCGCGCGTGAAACAGCGGCGGCGCCGATCAGCGCAGCGCCGATGCCGGCGCCTTGGGCGAAGAAGCGGCGGCGTGCGGGAGCGGGGGTTTTCATGGGTGTGGTTTTCATGAAGGTCATGGCATCAATGCCCGCCGCCGGCCGGCTTGGCCGCCACGGGTGTCATGGGTCGCCCTAGCCCTAAGGCCGCGGGCTTGCCGATCAGGGCCATTTGCAGGTCCGACTCGGCCAGCCAGAAGTCGCGCTGCGCCTCGATGGTGGCGTTGACCGCCAGCACCTGCTCGCGGGAGTCGGCCAGCAGTTCGAACACGCTTTTCAACATGCCGTTGTAGCGCAGCAGCATCTCGTCGGAGATTTTCTTGCGCAGCGGCACGATTTCATCGCGATAGTGGCGCGCCAGATCGTGCTGGGTGCGGTAGCTGGAATAGGCTTCGCGCACTTCGCTCTGCGCGGTGATCGCGGTTTCGCGAATCCGCTCGGCTGCCTGCATGTAGCGTGCCTCGGCGCCGGAGACGCGCGCACCGCCGAAGTCGAATAGCGGAATGTCGAAGCCCACTTCCCAGCCGCGCTTGCGCGGCTCGCTTCCCTCATCGACGCGGGCGCGGCCGATTTCCAGGACGTTGGTGAAGCGTGTGATCCGGCTCAAACCCAGGGATGCGGCGAGTGACTCAGCCTCAAGGCGCGCGGCGGCAACGTCGAGCCGCTCCTGCATGGCTTCCCGGGCAATCCCGTCTTCGTCGCGTGTCGCGGGCGGCAGGTCCGGCAGGCGTTGCGGCAGCTTGAATCCGGCCGGATCGTTGAGACCCATCAGGCGCGTGAGTTGTTCACGCGCCGCCGTTGCCGCATGCTGGGCGCGTGCCATTTGCGCGGCCGCATCGGCGTAGAAGGCATGCTCGCGCATTTGCGTCAGGCGCGAGAAGTTGCCGGCGCGCGCCATGCGCCGTGCCAGTTCGGCGCCGGCCTCGGCCGATTCCTTGACCTGGCCCATGTACTGCAGAGTCTGCGCCGCAGCCACCGCCTGCACCCAGGCCTTGCGGGTATCGGCGGCGGTACGCAGCATTTCTGAAGTAACCGCGCGCCGCGTGCCTTCGAAGCGGCGCCCGGCTGCCTCCATGCGCAAGGGCAGGGTGATGAGTGACATCACACCGAACGACAGCAGGCTTTCGATCTTGACGTCGTTTTCGCGATTGATCGCCCGCATGAAGGCAAAGCGCGGATTGTCGATGCGGCCTGACGACACGAGATCGCTCTCGGAAATGCCCAGTTCGGCATAGGTGGCTTGCAGGCCAGGGTTGTTGTAGAGCGCGATCTGCACCGCGTCGTCGGCCGACAGCGGCTGCGCCAGCAGTGCAGCCAGCTTGTGCCGCACGCTTTCTGCATCGCTGTCGCTCCTGATCCACACCGCCTCGCGGCCGAGGCGTTCCGCTGCCGTCTTCTGGGTCAGGCCGAAGCCGCGATCCTCGGAGAAAGTGGCGCATCCGCCCAGCATGATGGCGGCAACCGCCATGTAGAGCGGGCGCATCGTTGGCTGTTTCATTTGCGCTCTCCAGGCCGATGCCCCGCGTGCGGATCGGCAGCCTGCATGGGCTTGGGCGCGGGTGCCGCGCCGCGTGCGAAGCCGGTGATGCGGTAGACGTCGCCGTCTTTTTCGAGCGTGAAGGCAATCCGTTGGCCGGGTTTGACCTGCGCGGCCA
>JAYVST010000601.1:0-4522 GCA_043775255.1 Burkholderiales bacterium | reverse complement strand
CAAGCGATGGATTTGGAGCAAGATGGTGAACGGTTGCCGGCATGGCTTGACGGGAATGAAAGGAAGGGCGAAATGAGAATCCGCAACCGCGTGCTGGGCTTGGATCACCTGGTCCTGCGCGTACGCGATCTGGCCGCGAGCATCGAGTTCTATCGCGCCGTTCTCGATGCGCGTATCGAACGCCAGCTAAAGACCCCACGCATCGTGCAACTGCGCATCGGCGATTCCCTGCTCGATCTTGTGCCGCGCGCCGGCAAGAAGGCAACCAGCGAACCCAATGTCGATCACTTCGCCGTGCGGGTGTCCGCGCTTGATCCGGCCGCGCTGACGAGGCGCTTGCAGCCCTATGGCATCACGCCGGGAGAGATCAAGCTGCGCTACGGCTCCGAGGGTTACGGACCGTCGCTCTATTTCAGCGATCCGGACGGAAACACGATCGAGTTCAAGGGGCCGGCGACGCGGCCGCGCATCCGCCGCGGGCAGCGCGATGCGCGGGAGACCGCACATCCGGCCGCGCAGTAGAAGAATTCACCGGTGCTCATTGATCTCGCCGGGCAGCCGCGTCAGGGGCCGCGGCCGTGCCGCCGCCGCGATGAGAAAAGCTGGCCGCAATCGCCGCCGCAGCGCCGACCAGTGCGACAAGTTGCAGCGCGCCCGCGACGACCATCCACGTAATGAGGTCGGTATTGATCGCACCCAGCATCAGGCCCGTGAGAAGAAGTGCGGAAACTACGGTTCTGGCGTTCATGATTTTTGCCTCTTGCCAAAGTGATGTGCTTGGCTGCCACGTTGCCGGTTCTTGCCGAAGCCGGCGTCTGTCCATTTATAGGCGTTGGCGAGAATTGTCAAAAGATGTCAAACCGTTCGGTCGGTGCGAAAACGCACTGGCGCGGGCGCAAGGACTGTAGAGTTGTGCGATAAGTCTCAGCCCGAAAGGCAGGCGAGTGTCCCTGGCCGGTGGGCGCGGCCATCTCCGAGCTCTGGGAGCGCGGCCATCTCCGGGTTTGGAGGGCGCGGCCATCTCCGGGTTCGGGGGGCCACCCCGAGCGAGCAGGTCGACGCAAGGGTATCGGAAGGAGGTTGGATGAAACGAATCTCGATTTTTTCGCTTGGCGCGGGCGCTTGCCTGGGCGCTTGCCTTGATGTGCCTTCATTGACAGGACTTTCGACATGAATTCCGCCTGGCCGAAGATCGCCGTCGTGGGCGCAGGCGCCGTGGGCTGCTACTACGGCGGCATGTTCGCGCGCGCCGGTGCGCCGGTGATCCTGATCGGGCGCGCGCTGCATGTGGATGCGATCAACCGCTGCGGCCTGCGTTTCGATGGCCTCAAGTTCCAGGAAACCATCGCCATCGCTGCAAGCACGGACACCGATGCGGTGCGCGGCGCGGACCTGATTCTTTTTTGCGTGAAATCCACCGACACGCAAGCCGTGGCGCGCGAGATCGCGCCCTTGATCAAGCCCGGCGCGCTGATCCTGGCCTTGCAGAATGGGGTGGACAACCCGGAACGCATTGCCGCCGAGGTTCGCTGCCCGGTGATGCCGGCGGTGGTGTGGGTGGCCTGCAACATGGGCGGTGCGGGGCACCTGCGGCACACCGGCCGCGGCGATCTGGTGATCGGCGCCATGCGCGGCGCAGCCATGCCGCCGACCGCAGCGCAGGTCGAGGTTCTTGCTGCGCAGTTGGCGCAGGTCGGCGTGCCGTGCCGCGTATCGCCCAATGTCGAAGGCGAGTTGTGGGCCAAGTTGCTGATCAATTGCGCCTACAACCCGATTTCGGCGCTGGGCCGCGCGCGCTACAACCGCGTAACCGCGCTGGACGAGACCCGCTGGTTGATGCGCGCGGTGGTGCTGGAGGTGCTGGCGGTGGCAGAGGCTGCAGGTGTGACGATGCCGGAAGGCGACTGGGTCGAGATTGCGCTCGGGCTCTCCGCTTCGATGCCGGAGGCTACTTCGTCGACGGCGCAGGACTTGGCGCGCGGCAAACGCACCGAAATCGACCACCTGAACGGATTTTTGGCGCGCCGCGGCGCTGCGTTGGGCGTGGACACGCCGGTCAATCGTGCCCTGCATGCACTGGTGAAACTGGTCGAGGATGGACTGGAATGAGAATGACCCTGGGCGTATTCGGACCGTATCCCCGCAACGGGTGGAGGCTTCGCGGTACCCTTCGCGACACCGTACCTGCGGTCTGCCTGGGGGCAATCCTGTCCGCCTCGTCGCAGGCGCAAACCCAGACATGGCCGTCGCGGCCGTTGCGGCTGGTGGTGGGCTTCGCGCCGGCCGGCGCTGCCGATTATGTGGCGCGCGCGTTGTCCGAACCGCTTGCGCGTGCGCTGGGCCAGACCGTAGTGGTCGAAAATCGCGCCGGCGCGGGATCGTCGATCGCGGCCGAGACCGTGGCCAAGGCGGCGCCGGACGGCTACACATTCCTGATCGCCAGCCCCTCGTCGATCTCGGTCAATCCGGCCGTCAATCCCAAGCTGGGCTACAGCGCGCGCGATCTGGCGCCGGTAACGCAGGTGTCGTCCTCGCCGCTGGTGGTGGCGGTGAACCCGGGCCTGGGCATCGGTTCGATCGCCGATCTGATCGCCGCGGCGAAAAAAGTGCCAGGCAAATTCAACTACTCGACCTCGGGCAATGGCTCGGCCCCGCACTTAGCGACGGTGCTGTTCATGCGCCTGGCCCAGGTGGACATGGTGCATGTGCCGTTCAAGGGCGGCGGCCCGTCGATGCAGTCGGTGATCGCGGGCGACACGCAGGTGACCTTCGGAACGCCGCCGTCGGTGTTGCCTCTGGTGGACGCGAAGCGCTTGCGCGCGCTCGCAATCACCAGCCGCGAGCGCTCCCCCCTGGTACCGAATGTGCCGGGCATGCGTGAGGCCGGGCTGCCGGACTACGAGATGTCGTTCTGGTACGGCTTTTTCATGCCGGCGGGGACGCCCGCAGCCGCGATCAGGCGCCTCCATGAAGCCACACAGGCCGTGCTGAAATTGCCGGAAGTGCGCCATGCACTCGGCCGTGAAGGCACCGAAACCGTAGGTTCGAAGTCGCCCGAAGACTTCGCGGCGTATGTGGCCGAAGACGCGAAATTCTGGGTCCGCCTGGTGCGTGACTCGAAGCTGACGGTGGATTGACGCAGACTGAATCCGACCATTTGTTGCCCGCAAACAACAAGAGTAATCCTTATTCACCATAGGGTTAGGAATATTTGCTAAGGTAGCAGTTCAGATTGAGCGCGATTTGTCGGCATTTCTGCCGCTGACCCTGCGCCGGTGCGCCCTGCGCGCTGCTACCGGGAGCCAAGCATGGCTGTCTTCGCAATCGTCAACCGCAAGGGCGGTACCGGAAAGTCCACCTTGGCCACCCATGTTGCCAGCTACTTAGCCGAGTGTGGCGAAGAGGTGATGCTGGGCGATGTGGATCGCCAGCAGTCCTCGCGCATGTGGCTGGGTTTGCGACCGGAGAGCCGGCCGAAAATCCATGGCTGGACCATCGATGACCGCAACTTCGCGCGTCCGCCCGTGGGCATCAAGCACGTGGTGCTGGACACGCCGGGCGGATTCCAAGGCATCGCCCTGATGAAGGTGGCGATGTATGCCGATGCCATTCTCGTGCCCTCGACGCCTTCGCTGTTCGATCGTCGTGCCGCCGCAGACTGCCTGAAGGAATTGCGCCAGTTCCCGCGCGTCGCGCTGGGCAAATGCCGTCTCGCCAGTATCGGCATGCGCATCGACGGCCGCACCAAGAATGCGGTCGTGCTGGAGGCGTGGGCGGATGATCTGGGACTTGAGCACCTGGGCACGATCAAGGAAGCGCAGATCTATCCGCGCTGCCTGGAGCAAGGCCTTTCGCTGTTCGACTTTCCGCGCAACCGCAGCTTTGAGGGCTATTTGCACGAATGGGCGGCCATCACCGGATGGATCGACGAGGTCCTGGCGGTGCAGGCCGACGCAACGCAAGCGGGGGCCGATCACATGCTGCCGCTGCCGGCCGCGCCGGTGCTCACCCGGCAGCCTGGGACCGGCATGGGAAGCGGGGGCTTGGCGGTGACACCGGTGTTGCCGCGCCCGTCGATTCTGAGCGCCGCGCTGACGCAGCGCCGCGCGGAGGCCGCCTCGGCCGCCGCCTCTTGCGCTTCGGCCGCAGCTTCCGGCGCCTCGGCGGCAGCAGTGTTGTCCGTCACCCAGACCCCGGCCTTCCTGCGCTCCTGAGGCGTGCCGGCCGGCAGCGATGCCGTGGGGTGATACCCTTCGGGCAAGGAGACATTCATGCCCGAAAGAGGCAACGCGTCGGCGCTGGCCGGCTTCAAGCCGCCCGCCGCCGAACTGACCGATTCGCCCTACGCAGGTCTGCGCCTATTCATCACCCTGGTACTGATGACCATCGGCGGATGCGGCATGTATTCGGTGGCAGTGGTGCTGCCGGCAGTGCAGGCGGAATTCGGCATCAGCCGGGCCGACGCGTCACTGCCGTATACGCTGATGATGATCGGCTTCGGCGTCGGCGGCGTCTTCATGGG